>NZ_JBAQPS010000026.1:0-6791 GCF_049305995.1 Sulfuricurvum sp. | reverse complement strand
ATGCCACACCCAGAGCGTGCAATGGAGAGTCTTTTAGGTTCAAAAGATGGAAGAGCTATGCTCGAAGGGTTTATTAACGCTTGAAAGCTTTAATTTTTCTTTTCTTAATAGTGCAAAGCCTCATGGCAGAACCGTCGGTTTTAAGCGGTTCTGAAATTTCAGCAACAGAAGAAACAACTCAAACTGACTCACCAACAAGTGAAATAGATTCACTATTTTCAGAAGTTTCATCTTCATCAGCCCTCAAATTATCCTTTAGTAATCCACCAACACAACCCTATGTTGGTGAAATCATTGCACTCACTGTTAAACTTTCTCCCGTTGATTTAGCATCCGGTAATATTGAATATACTTTACAGGATGAAGAAGGGATTCGAATTTTTAGTGATACACCCCGTAGAAATGTAAAAGAAGATGGTATTTATGATACTTTTTATTTCCTCATCCAATCAACTTCGATACGTTTTCCCACGATTACAGCAACACTCACTACAACCGGAGCCGTTTCAGAACCCCTAAACGGTTATAGCTTAAATGCAATAACATTAACTCCTCCTCCAAAATATGCGAATGTTTTAGCTGATAAATTTACTATTCTCAACTATAAAACAACTGTTTACAATAATGAAAGCAACGTCGTTATATTTACCGTTAAAGCCTCACGCTGTAATATCAACGATTTCCGAATCGCTGATGCGATCAAGCAGGGGTTTGAATCCAGACTCTCAAATGTTGGCGAATCACAAATGACCTATTATGTGATTATTCCAAATTCTGAACAAAATCTGAATTTTTCCTATTTTAATCTCCAAAAACAGCGCTACGAAGCATTAACGATCCCCATAGTCGTTGATGATGATACCGTATCGACTCAAAGCGATCTCTCTCCAACCGATGCACGTCATACTGAACTCAAAGTTGCAGTTGCCATCATTATTGTATTGATTCTAGCTGGACTTTTTTACTGGAGACGTCAAAAATGGTATCTATATGCTTCAGCTCTACCAATGTTTTATATCATTTTTGCATTCTTACCGAATCAAGATATCTGTGTCAAAAAAGATGCACCAGTCTATCTTCTTCCGATCAGAAATGGGACTATTTTTGAGATGACCCTACAAGAAGAGCACCTTGAAGCCGAAAAAGAGGTAGGAGATTTTATCAAAGTCCATCTCAGCGACGGTAAAGTCGGATGGGTTAACAAACGTGATCTTTGCTCGAATTAAATGGCTTTATGCCGTTATTATAATCTTCAGTGGTATGACACTGATGATTGCCACTTTTTATCTTCTCCCAAAACCGTATGCCGTTAAATTCTCAGCATGGTTTATCCGTCTTCTAGTTGGTGTTCCGGTACGTATCAAAGGTGCCCCCGATCCTGACGCACAAATGTATTTAATCAACCACCAAAGCGATATCGATATCGGAATAATGGAGACCATTTCCAACAAAGATTTAGCATGGGTTGCCAAAAAAGAGCTTTTTAAAGTCCCTTTTTTCGGGCTGGTTCTTCGTCTTCCCAACGATATAGCTGTAGAGCGTGAAAGTAAAACAGCTCTTATTAAAATGATGAAAGATTGTAAAGAACGGCTCGATGATGGGCGTATTATCACGATTTTCCCCGAAGGAACCAGAACCGAGAGTGGGAAAATGAAACCGTTCAAGGTTGGAGCCAAAATGGTAGCTAATAAATACGCTCTTAAAGTACAACCTATTGTCTTGATTGCTACCGCTTGGCATTTTAGCAACAAACGTAAAATCTTTAATCCGGGGAGTGTTACCGCCATCTATCTCGATTCGTTCGTAGCGGATAAATCGAATCCCGATTGGTTAAATGAACTCCATACCCATATGCAAAAGGTTTATGATGATGAGTTGGCAAACCATCCTCGCTATCGGTAGCGGTGCCTTTTTAGGGGCGATTCTCCGTGCCTATATGAATGGTGTTGTTAACCATCACTTTCCCCACTCACTCCCTTTTGGAACGCTCTCGGTTAATCTGCTGGGGAGTTTTATTATCGGTGCCCTCTTCGCCTATTTCAGTTACACGACACTCTTTAGCGTTCAAATGAAATCGTTTCTCACTACCGGATTTTTAGGGGGGCTTACAACCTATTCCACCTTTGCGATGGAGACTTTTTTACTACTCAGTGGCGGTCATATTTTGATGGCGGTTGCCAATATGGCTCTCAATACGTTTGGTACCGTATTAATGGCAGCATCAGGATATTATCTCTTCCGCCATTGGTTTAGCTAAAGAGATAATTTCATCAGCACACCACCGTGCCAAATCTTCATCATGGGTGATAAGTAAGACTCCCATCCTCTCTATATGTTTTACAATCAACTTCATAATATCGAGCTGATTAAGATTATCAAGTGCTGATGTTGGCTCATCCAATAGCAAAAGTTTCGGCTTCATCAAGAGTGCCCGCAAAATAGAACACCGTTGTAACTGTCCGCCTGAAAGTTTATGGGAAAGTACATCCAAATATCCCTCTTCCAATCCCATTTGCTCCATTAAAATCTCATACCCCTCCATCGATGTCACATCCATAATCTGTTCACGTATCGTGTAAGTAGGATGAAATGAGCTGTAAGGATCTTGAAACACTTGGGAAAAGGATGAAGGTTTGATAGTGCCTATGTGAGCTTTACGGTGCCCTAAAATGAGTTCAAAGAGAGTCGATTTACCGACACCGCTTGGTCCTATTATCGCTTTGATCTCCCCTTCATTGAGCGATAAAGAAAAATCATTAAATAATAATTTATCTTTTGTATATCCAAAAGATAGTTTTTGAATATCTAAAACGCTACTCAACGAATCTGACCTTTTCCGTATACTTTATATTTATAAGTAGTCAATCCCTCAACCCCCATTGGTCCGCGTGCATGGAGCTTATTTGTACTGATCCCTACCTCTGCCCCGAATCCGAATGCTCCACCATCGGTAAAACGGGTAGAAGCATTAACATAAACCGCCGCCGCATCAATGGCATCCATAAATCGCTCCGCTGTAGTGATATTTTCAGTAATGATTGCCTCGGAGTGACCTGAACCATAGCGAACAATATGGCTAATTGCCCCATCGACTCCATCTACAACACGGATGTTAAGGATATTTGCCAAATATTCTGTATCAAAATCCTCTTCGAAAGCCGAAGCTACAGCAATCACCTCACGGGTTTGCTCACACCCTTTAAGCTCTGTATGAGCATGATCAAATGCTTCTTTAAGTATTGGCAGAATGTTATGCGCAATCGGCTCATCCACTAACAGCGTCTCCATTGAGTTACACACACCCGGACGTTGAACTTTTGCATTGAGTGCAATGGCTATCGCATTCTCGATATTGGCATCTTTATCGATATAGGTGTGGCACAACCCTTTATCGTGTTTGACGACGGGAACGCTCGAATTTTGGCTCACAAATCGGATCAACGCCTCTCCACCGCGCGGAACGATCAAATCGACGTAGCGATCCATTTTGATCAGTTTCGCTACCCCTTCACGGGAGGCATCCGGTAAAAGGGCAATCAACTCTCTAGGGAGATTATTACGCAGTAGCACTTGTTGCAATACATCGGCAATGATTCTGTTAGAATGCTCCGCCTCTTTTCCCCCTTTGAGGACACAACCGTTGGAGCTTTTAAAACAAAGTGCCGCCGTATCGGAGGTGACATTCGGACGAGACTCATAAATAATCCCGATCACTCCGATTGGGATGCTCACTTTCTCGATTTTCAGCCCCGCTTCGGTGACCCACCCCTCGATCACTTTTCCGATCGGATCTTTGAGTGCGGCGATCTCTTCGATCGCTACCGCCATCGACTCAATCCGTTTTTCATCGAGTAATAATCGCTCTTTCATTGATGGAGCTATGTCGTTTTCATCCGCACTGCGCATGTCGAGGGCATTGGCTTCAATGATGTTCATCGTGTTGGCACGGAGGGCTTCAGCCATCTCGCGAAGGATTCGGTTACGTTCGTTTCCGCTCATCGTCGCCAAAATACGGCTGGCAGATTTTGCTTTTTCTAAAAAATGTTCCATGATAGTTCCCTTTTATTAGAGATATTATAACAAAGGAGAATTAAGGAGCTTCTTCAATACTAAATAAATGATCATCAAAATAGTTAATCTAAATTTTGAAATATCGTAAGAGAGCGAGGCTAAATTTATGGGTATAGATCCCCGATCAGGTCGGGAATGACGGGGAAAATACCCTTCGACAAACTCAGGGCGAACGGGAGAGATTAAAGCTCATCTTCTTTATATAACGGTTTACAGTTTGGAACTTTACTGAGAATGCTACATGCGTGCTTGATCTCCTTATATAATTGACCCCCCAATGGATAAGAACCTAGTGCAAATAGTGCTTGTAATTTTTTTTCTTTCTTGACTTGATCGGGTGCGAGATGATTAATATTAGAATTTTGTTGTTTACATTGAGTATCAGAAATATTCATTTTTTATCCTTGGTATCTATTTATACAACTGGATAAATTAAAAAATAGTGAAAGTAAAATTATAAATTATAGTTGAGTAAGAAAGAATACTGGGGGAAATGGATCCCGTATCAAGTACGGGATGACGGAGAAAGCACCCTTCGACACACTCAGGGCGAACGGAGAACGCACGCAAGCGTGCGTGGGCACTCTGCCGAAGAGAACCCAGTGTTAACGTAGCCAACGGAGGTTTTACTCCCGTGGCGTATAAAATAGTCTTACTCGATTTCAGCGTCGATGACGTCGTCATCTTTTTTCGCGTTTGATGAAGCGGCTTCGCCACCTTCATTTTGTTTGTACATTTGCTCTGCCATTTTGTGACTGGCATCTGCTAGTTTTTTCGTAGCGGCTTCGATCTCTTCTTTCGAAGCGTCGGTGTTTTTCAACACTGCTTTGAGTTCTTCGAGAGCCGTTTCGATTGCCGCTTTTTCAGATGCGTCGATTTTGTCTTCCATCTCTTTGAGAGATTTTTCGGTTTGACTCGCAAGAGCGTCCGCTTGGTTGCGGAGGTCTACGATCTCTTTGCGTTTTGCATCTTCAGCTTTGTGATTTTCAGCGTCTTGAACCATTTTGTTGATCTCTTCTTCTGAGAGTCCAGAGCTTCCAGAAATCGTGATCGATTGAGATTTACCGGTTCCTTTATCCGTCGAGCTAACAGTGAGGATACCATTCGCATCGATGTCAAATGTTACCTCGATTTGAGGTACACCGCGTGGTGCGGCAGGGATACCGGTAAGCTCGAACAATCCGAGAGATTTGTTATCGCGGGCAAACTCACGCTCACCTTGACCTACAGAAATGCTAACGGCTGGTTGGTTGTCTTCCGCAGTCGAGAACACTTGCGATTTTTTAACTGGGATTGTAGTCCCTTTTTCGATGATTTTAGTCATCACACCGCCGAGCGTTTCGATCCCTAGTGACAATGGTGTAACATCGAGAAGAAGTACGTCTTTAACGTCTCCGCGAAGAACTCCACCTTGGATAGCGGCACCTGCTGCAACGACTTCATCCGGATTTACCCCTTTGTTAAGAGTTTTTCCGCCGAATTCATCGGATACCATTTTTTGTGCGATTGGAAGACGAGTTGATCCACCAACCATGATAACTTCGTTGATTTCATTGTTGCTCATCCCTGCATCTTTCATCGCAGTTTTGATGTGGCTGATCGTCTCTTTAACAAGAGTATCGATCATCCCCTCAAATTTAGCACGGGTCAATTTAACCACTAAGTGCTTAGGACCCGATGCGTCTGCGGTGATAAACGGAAGATTGATCTCAGTTTCTTCTGCTGAAGAGAGCTCTTTTTTCGCATTTTCAGCCGCGTCTTTGAGACGTTGAAGCGCCATTTTGTCCGCTTTCAAATCGATTCCGTGGTCGGATTTGAACTCGTTTGCGAGGAAATCAACGATTTTATTATCGAAGTCATCCCCACCGAGGAACGCATTACCGTCGGTTGATAGAACCTCGAAAGTCCCCTCGCTGATCTCAAGAACGGTAACGTCGAATGTTCCGCCCCCTAGATCGTAAACGAGAACTTTTTCATCCCCTTTTGAATCCAACCCGTATGCCAATGCAGAAGCAGTAGGCTCGTTGATGATACGAAGAACGTTCAATCCTGCAATAGTTCCCGCCTCTTTGGTCGCTTTACGTTGAGCATCATTGAAGTACGCAGGGACGGTAATAACCGCGTCGCTTACAGGTTGTCCGAGGTAGCTCTCTGCATCCGCTTTCAATTTTGAAAGGATTTTTGCAGAGATCTCTTGTGGTGTGTAGATTTTACCCGCAACATCAACCGCAGCCATGCCGTTTTTATCAACGATTTTATAGGTAACTTTATCGTGTGCCTCTTTTGCTTTCTCTTCGTTCATCATAAGACCCATGATACGTTTGACCGAGTAAATCGTTTTATCTGGATTTGTGATCGCTTGACGTTTAGCCGGATCACCGACGAGGATTTCACCTTTGTCGGTAAATGCGACTACTGATGGAGTCGTGTTTTTTCCCTCTTTGTTCGGGATAATTTTTGCTTCGCCGCCTTCATAGACTGCAACACATGAGTTGGTAGTACCAAGGTCAATTCCAATTACTTTAGACATATTAATTCCTTTTTATTTATTTTAATTCGTCATTCTTAATCCGTTCACCCTGAGCCTGTCGAAGGGTGAGTTCATGGTTCGACAAGCTCACCACGAACGGAAAAGAAACCTTTTAGTTCGCTATTACGACCATTGCATCGCGCAATGTTCGCTCTTTATATCGAAACCCTTTTTGGAAAGTGTTTACGAT
>NZ_JBAQPS010000025.1:0-4940 GCF_049305995.1 Sulfuricurvum sp. | reverse complement strand
ACAATCATATCTTCTTCACGTACTCGTGTGAGTTTGATAATGAATCCCTGCATGTTTTGGCTCTACTCTACACATTTTTTTCTAAATGATCAAAAATTATCCATTATTTTAACCTTGTTTAACCTTGTTATCGTTAAAATAAGAAAATTTCATCTCCCTTTAAACTACTTATGTTTAAAAAGAGATTAAAAAATAACAATTTGCCGAAATTTTCTGGTGAAAGGTGACGATTAGAGTGGAATACCAAGACCTATTACGATCATTTAAAGATAACTGCGGATTTGGTTTGATAGCAAATATCAAAAACCGTCCTTCGCATAAAAATTTGGAAAACGCGATTACTGCGCTTGAGAGAATGATGCACCGAGGAGCGGTTGCTGCTGATGGTAAAACGGGTGATGGAAGCGGATTGCTTTTGTCACTTCCGCATGAGTTTATGCGTTTGACTGCACAAGAATCTGGGGTAGAACTTCCTGAAATGTACGCTGTTGCGGTGGTTTTTACCCGTAATGCGTCAAATTTAGAGTGTTTTGAAAAAATTTGTAATGACAATGACCTTAAAGTGGTTTTAGATCGTGTTGTTTCGGTCGATACTAATGCGTTAGGGGAGCAGGCACTTGCCTCGTTACCGGAAATTCATCATATTTTTATTACCCCTAATTCTCTTATGGCATCCCAACGTTTTGATGCGTTGCTTTATTTGAGCCGTAAAGAGATTGAACACGCTCTCGTAGAGGATAGCGATTTTTACATCGCTTCTATGTCGGCTCGTGTCGTGTCGTATAAAGGTTTGATTATGCCGACGCATATCAAAGAATTTTATACCGATTTACAAAATGAAAATTTTAAAATCTCTTTTGCCCTTTTCCACCAACGTTTCTCGACCAATACCCTTCCTAAATGGCGTTTGGCTCAACCGTTTCGTGCGGTTGCCCACAACGGTGAGATAAACTCGGTCGAAGCAAACCGTTTTAACGTCGCGGTTAAATCCGAATCAATCAAAAGTGAAGTGTTCACCGATGAAGAGATTGCACGCCTCCTTCCAATCCTCCAGCCGGGCGGTTCAGACAGTGCGAGTGCCGATAACTTTTTCGAGTTTTTGATCATCAACGGTATGGATTTTTTCAAAGCGGCACGCGCCGTTATCCCTGCGCCGTGGCAAAATGCTCCTCATATGGATCCACAGCTTCGTGCATTTTATGAATACCACTCGACCGTTTTCGAAGCATGGGATGGCCCTGCGGCATTCTCTTTGACTGACGGTCGCTATATCGGATGCGTACTCGATCGCAACGGTCTTCGCCCATCTAAATACATCATCACTAACGATGATACCCTCTTAATCGCGAGTGAATACGGGGTTATCGACATAAGTGAAGATCAGATCAAAGAACGCGGACGTTTACAGTCGGGTCAAATGATCGGTTTGGATTTGAAATTTGGGAAAGTACTTAAAGACGAAGATATCAACCAATATCTAAAATCCTCTAATCCATATATGAAATGGCTCAATGATCATATGATCTATCTCCAAGAGCATGTGGAAGAACAATACATTACTCGCTGTGAGTATGACCCTTCCGATCTAGTAGAACGCCAACGCTATTTCAATATTACCCAAGAGGTAGTTGAACAAGTGATTGAACCGATGATGCGTGATGGCAAAGAGGCGGTCGGATCGATGGGAGATGATACACCGCTAGCTGCATTCAGCAATGTACAGCGTCATTTTTCGGATTATTTCAAACAACGTTTTGCGCAAGTTACCAACCCTCCGATTGATCCGATTCGTGAAAAAGTAGTGATGAGTTTGAACACAGGGTTTGGTGAGACTCATAATATCCTTGATGAAATTCCATCCCATGCGAATCGTCTAAAAGCAATTTCACCGATCATTATTCGTGAAAAACTCGAAGTGCTCAAATCGTTCGGGGATAAAAAATCACCGCGCTATCAATCATTCTACAGTAATCAAGAGTTTTCAACCGCCTACAGCGGTAGCTTAAAACCGGCTCTTGAAGCGTTGGTAGATAAAGTGATCAAATCGGTACGCGAAGAGGGTATCCGTATCGTTATTCTTGATGACAGCGGTTTTGATAAAGATCACAAAGCAATCCCGATGGCAATGGCGGTGGGACGTATTAGCCGTGCGTTATTGGATGCGAAAATTCGTCATTTAGCTTCGATTGTAGCATGCACCTCTGAGGTGATCGATTCACACGGTGCGGCAACCTTGATCGCGTATGGTGCAAGTGCGGTTTATCCGACTCTCCTTTTTGCTACTGTAGCTGCGCGTGCAGAGAGCAGTGTTGCGGATGTCAATTGTTCGGAAGCTTTTAAAGCGGTTCATCATGCCCTCAATGCGGGACTATTGAAAATTATGTCAAAGATGGGGATCGCGACCATCGCGTCATACCGTAACTCAGGACTTTTTGACGTTATCGGTTTGAGCAAAGAGATTGTTCATGAATGTTTTGGAGAATCACATGTGATGATTCCGGGGCTTACGTATGAAGATATCGATGCACGTTTGGATCGCAACCATAAAGAGGCGTTCGAGGTAGGTGGATTTAACCGCATTTTCCCACTCAAAATCGGTGGATATTATAAATTCTACAACGGACAAGAGCACCACGATTTTAACCCGGATGTGATCCATGCAATCCACCGTGTTTCTAAAACGGGCAAACGAGAAGATTTCGATAAACTGAGTAGCTTGGTCAACGGCCGTGGGCAAAAGTTTATCCGTGATTTCTTCGAGTTTAAATCAGACCGTTCCCCTATCGATATCTCTGAAGTAGAGTCTAAAGAAAAAATCTTTAAACGTTTCGCTTCGGCTGCAATGTCTCTGGGTTCTATCTCTCCTGAAGCACATGAGTGTATTGCAGTGGCAATGAATACTATCGGTGCACAAAGTAACTCAGGAGAAGGCGGTGAAGATGCGGCACGTTTCGGAACCCTCAAAAATTCCAAAATCAAACAGGTTGCATCGGGACGTTTCGGGGTCACTCCGGCGTATCTCCGCTCAGCTGAAGAGATTCAGATCAAAGTAGCCCAAGGGGCAAAACCGGGTGAGGGTGGACAGCTTCCGGGTCACAAAGTAAGCGGTCTCATCGCACGCTTACGCTATACGATGCCGGGTGTGACATTGATCTCCCCTCCGCCGCACCATGATATTTATTCGATCGAAGATTTGGCACAGCTCATTTTCGATATGAAGCAGGTCAATCCAAATGCGAAAGTTGCCGTTAAACTCGTATCTTCAGCGGGTGTCGGTACGATCGCGGCAGGTGTTGCGAAAGCATATGCCGATAAAATCATCATCTCCGGCGGAGATGGCGGTACGGGTGCAGCACCGCTCACATCGATCAAATTTGCAGGGAATCCATGGGAACTCGGACTCTCTGAAGCGCATAATGCCCTTAAAGTAAACAATCTTCGAGGACTCGTTCACGTTCAAACCGATGGTGGACTCAAAACAGGCCAAGACATCGTAAAAGCGGCATTGTTAGGTGCTGAGAGTTACGCTTTCGGTACGGGAGCACTCACCATCATCGGATGTAAAATGCTCCGTATTTGTCATGTCAATAAATGTTCTGTCGGGGTGGCAACCCAAAATGAAAAACTCCGAAGCGAGTATTTTACGGGAACGGTTGAGCAATTGATCAACTACTTCACCTATTTGGCTGAAGATGTTCGGCGCATCATGGCACAACTGGGCTATAAAACGATGGAAGAGTTGGTTGGACGCAGCGATTTACTAAGCGTAATCGATACCGAATTTGCGAAAAAATTCGATTTTAGTTCTGTATTGCATCGTGAAGAGGGGGTTAATACCTGTCAATCACCGAGCAATGAACCGTTTGATTTGAATGAATTTGAGCAAGATGTACTTGCTGAAGCAATGGATGCCATTAAAACACCGGAGCGTCCGGTTAAAATTGTACGTGATATTTGTAATCTAAACCGTAGTTTCGGTGCCCGTATCAGCGGAGAAATAGCACAATACTACGGAGATGCAGGTCTTAAAGAAAACACGATCAAAATCAATCTTAAAGGGATTGCGGGACAGGCTTTGGGTGCTTTCTTGATCAACGGTGTCTCTATCCGTCTTGAGGGTGTTGCGAACGATTATATCGGTAAAGGGATGCACGGCGGTAAAATTGTCATCCGTTCTCAAAACCAAGGTGAATTGTTTGCTGCAGGCGGAAATACCTGTCTTTACGGCGCAACAGGCGGTAAACTCTTTATTTCCGGCTCAGTCGGTGAGCGTTTCGCGGTTCGTAATTCAGGTGCTATGGCAGTTGTCGAAGGGACTGGAGACAATGCGTGCGAATACATGACCGGCGGGGTTGTCGTGATCCTCGGTAAAACAGGTATTAACTTCGGTGCTGGGATGACGGGCGGATTTGCGTTTGTATATGATCAAGATCATAGTTTTGTTGAAAATGTTAACCGTGAGTTGATTGATGCATTGCGTATCGATACGGATGACGGTGATGAAGCACGCCACTATCTCAAACGATTATTAAAAGAGTATGTTGCTGAAACTGAGAGTGAAATGGCACAAGAACTGCTCAAAAATTTCCGTGTTGAAATCCGAAATTTCTGGCTCGTTCGCCCGAAAAACTTAACCAAATTGCCACTCAATCCTGATAAAGGGGACTAAGAAATATGAGAGAATTTTTAACTATTGAACGTCTTGATCCGTCAAAACGTCATGTTTTACAGCGTTTAAAAGATTTTAGTGAGATTTATGAGCCGATGACTCCGAGTGATGCAACGCCTCAAAGTGAGCGTTGTATTCAATGCGGTGATCCGTTTTGTTTGAACAAATGTCCGTTACACAACTATATCCCGCAATGGCTCAAAGCGGTTGCCGAAAAAGATCTAAAATTTGCTTTTAATCTTTCCAATGAGCCATCACCGTTTCCTGAAGT
>NZ_JBAQPS010000024.1:0-9416 GCF_049305995.1 Sulfuricurvum sp. | reverse complement strand
GGTTTGATCACCTCACATTCGTTCATGCAATAGCGGAAAAAGCAAAAAAAATTGAAACGTTTGTTAGTTTGGAAAAAGTACCACAGTGGAGTGAATTTAAAAGCGACGAGAATATAATCGAGTCAATGACAATGATTGTTTTAACGTATCAGCCACATGCGGAGATGGAGGAAAATTTCGAATTCTTATTCGATTATGAATATTGTATTACACGTCTCGAAAGCGCACCTGAGCCTGTAGAGTTTATACAAGAAGTAAAAATAGAAGATCCTTCAATCATAGATATGCGTAAAGGGGAAGATCGACGAAAAGATGACCGTAGAGATAGTATGACCTCCAAATCGACGATTCGTATCGATACATTCAAACTTGATGAATTATTTGATTCGGTTGGAGAGTTAGTCATCGCTCAAAACTTTATCGCTCAAAATCAAAAAATCCGTGATATCGAAGATGAATCGATCAGCCGAACTATTGAAACTCTCTCGAAGATTACTAAGAGGATTCAAGATCGTGTTATGAGTCTACGGATGGTTGCTATTCGCGATACGTTCGATAAAATGAAACGGGTGGTACGAGACACGTCGAAAAAGACGCTCAAAGAACTCCATTTAAATGTTCAAGGTGAAGAGACTGAAATCGATAAAACCATGATTGACAGTTTATCCGATCCTCTAATCCATATTATCCGTAATGCGATTGATCATGGGCTAGAAGCAAATGCTGCCGATCGTGTAGCCGCTGGTAAACATGCAGAAGGGACGATCACTTTGCGTGCATATCACAAAAGCGGTAGTATCGTTATTAGCGTCAGTGATGATGGTCGTGGAATCAACAAAGAGAGAGTATTTCAAAAAGCGATTGAGAGGGGAGTCATCAGCGGAGATGAAAATCTTACCGATAGTCAAATTTTCGGTTTGATTATGCAACCGGGATTTTCCACGGCTGATACGATCAGTGATCTATCCGGGCGCGGGGTAGGTTTAGATGTCGTTAAAACATCCATCGAAAAACTGCGCGGTAAAATCGAGATTGAATCACGTGAAGGGGAGGGGACGACATTTTCGATGGTACTTCCTTTGACCTTGGCAATTATTGACGGTATGCTTGTTCAAACATCAGGAGAGATCTATATCATCCCGACGCTCAGTGTCGTCGAATCGTTTCGACCTGAACAAGAGATTGTTCATTCACTCAAAGATAAAGGAGAATTTGTAAGTCTTCGAGGGCAGCATCTACCGATCATCCGTTTGAGTGATGTATTTAGTCTCCTTACGGAGCACATTGAGCCGTGGGAAGGAATTTTGGTGTGTGTTGAAACTGAATCTGGACGAATCGCCATTATGGTCGATGAACTCATTGGACGCCAACAGGTCGTGATCAAGCCGCTCGGCAAATCGCTTTCACGTCTCAAAGAGATCTCTGGCGGAGCGATTTTAGGAAGTGGAGATATCGCATTGATTTTAAATGTCGATGAGCTTCGTCCGATGATTGAGGCTACACATGCATGAAACTGAACTTAATCATGAAGAATTTTCACTTTTTCGGCAATACATTTATGAGAAAGTAGGGATCGCCCTTTCTGAACAAAAAAGCTCATTGATCAAAGGGCGTTTAAATAAACGTCTCAACCAACTAGAGCTTAAATCATTTTTGGAGTATTACCATTATCTGATTTCGGATATGAGTGGAGATGAACTCTCTTTTTTCGTCAGTGCTATTTCGACCAATGTTACCTCGTTTTTTCGTGAAAGTGCACAATGGAAATGGCTAGAGTCTTATTTGCCTCTATTGATTCATTCGAAGCAAGAGAAAAAGCTCCGTATCTGGTCTGCAGGGTGTTCGAGTGGAGAAGAACCCTATACAATTTTGATGTTTTTACAGCATCATTTGAGTGATTTTCATGAATGGGATATCAAAATTTTAGCAACCGACATCTCATCAAAAGTGTTGACCAAAGCGATAGCAGCGGAGTATGAATCTAAATCGGTTGAATCTCTTCCAAAAGAGATTTTTGTTCGTTCATTCGAAGCATCTAAGACGGCACAGGGAAATTATCGTATCAACAATAGCTTACGATCGAAAGTGATATTTCGGCTCTATAATCTAGTCACCGATCCGTTTATTTTCAAAAATAGGTTCGATATAGTCTTTTGTCGTAACGTCATGATCTATTTTGATGATACGACACGCTTTGAGCTGATCGGGCGTTTTATTCGTGTATTACCACAAGGTGCTCCACTTTTTTTAGGGAGTTCCGAATCGTTAACGACCCATCGTGAAAATTTAAAACTAATTGGGTCGTCTATTTATCAACGTATTTAACAGAGGAGATTTTTGTGGAAACGCACCCCCCCATTCACTCAGCCCAAGAGGCTGATTTCAATATCAATGAACTCTTTTTTTCGATTACGCGCCATGACAGCTCTATTGTCTCGGGTAATGAAGTATTTGTCCGTATTAGCGGCTATTCTAAAGAGGAACTTATCGGACACTATCATAATATTATCCGACACCCTGATATGCCTAAATCACTCTTTAAAACTTTTTGGGATTATCTAAAAAGCGATAAAGCGGTTGTCGCTTATGTCAAAAACAAGACCAAAGATGGGAAATATTATTGGGTTCTTGCCGCAGTTTTCCCATTAAAAGAGCGTTATGTTTCATTGCGTATTAAACCGACGAGTTCTCTATTCGCTGTTGCACGTGAACTCTATTTTAAAACCCTTATGTGTGAATCACGTGAAGGGATTGAGGCAGCAGAAATATTTTTAAGCGCATCCTTGAACGATTTAGGATACCCATCGTATGATGCGTTTATGAGTGATGCCCTTTTGCAAGAACTCCGCAGTCGGCAAAATCTGATGATGGAAACATTACATAAACATCAAAAATTTATCGTTGAAACTCAACTTGATGAGATGCTTGAACGTGCCTATGACCATGCAAACAATTTGAAAAAGATATATGGAATATGGTTTGAAAAAATTCCCCTTTTTTCTGATATCAATACGATGCTAAACGACAAAGGGCAATTACTTCGTGAATTAGCGCGAGATATGATATTTCTGTCATTGAATGCTTCCGTATCTTCTTATAAAGTTGCCAATGGCGGAGAAACATTTGGGGTACTGGCTCAGGACATTCGTCTCAATGTAAAAGAAAACGATACCCTTGTAGATGAGCTTCATACGATCTCGACTGATCTCTCAAAAAGTCTCAATAATATTATTTTTTCTGCCTCGGCGATCCATCTGCAAATTGAAATGATTTGTTATTTTATCGAAGAGATCCTTCTTCGCAAAGTAAACGATACGATCGATACAGGAAATAATATCGATCTTCTAGCGACATTAGTAGATGAATATGTCTGCAAAATCGATAAGGCACACAAAATCCTCGCTTCGCAGATTAGCGATGCCATAAAAAATTTAAACCGGATTGAACGACAGGTTATGTATTTGGGATACGTACAAATTTACGGCATTATCGAAGCAGCAGCCTCTTTAGATCCGAGCGTTGACTTTGAGGGTATTTTCACACAACTGAAAATATTAATCAAAAAAACTTCTGAAGAGGTTGAATCGATTCAAAAGCGTATGGAAAATTTTGCGTCGGAAAATCAAGCACTTTTGCAAAAATCTGCTGAAACCGCATTGGTTTTGAAAACATTCAAGAGAGAAGTTATTGAGATATCTGATTTGGAGAGATGTGTATGATATCACAAGAACAAGCTGTTGATGAATCAACCAAAGAAGTTGAGTTTCTTAGCCGAAAAATTTTGGATTTAAATAAAAAACTAATTAAGAGTGAAAAAGCCAAGTCAGGCTTTCTCTCTTTAGTAGCATCGGAGTTGAATAATCCGATGACCGCTTTACTTGGGCTTGTGCCACGGTTAAAGCCACTTGTGGATTCACCGCAGTATCCTATTTTTGATTTGGTGTATGAGCAGGTTTTACAACTCAATTTTTTGATTGAAAATGTTGTTGCCGCCGCTGAAATCGAAAGTGGAGAGAGTACCCTCTCTCATGCTCAAACTCATATTTCTCAAATAGTTGATGAGATTATCAATGAATTTCGATATAAGCTTGGAGAAAAAGCACTTTTGTTTGAGATTGAATCTGAGAAGTCCGAGCCTATTGTAACTGATCCGCAAAAAATTGATTTGATTGTTAAAAATTTGATTGCTAATGCGTGTATGTATGCCGATACCGATTCAGTAATCCGCATTATTCTTGAGCAATCTAATAAAGAGTATAGCATTAGAGTTGAAAATATGGGTAAAGGGGCTGACATACGCTACGAAGCTGAATTATTTAACCGTTTTTTAGATGCTCCGCATGGTCATCATGGATTAGGTTTAGGGCTCAGTATCGTCCGAAATTATACAGAGCTTTTAGGGGGGAATATGAGATATAAAGCCTCCGATGGCAAGGTGCTTTTTAGTGTTATATTGCCATTGAATCATGAATTACCCGATTCGTGTGCCATCGGTTCAGATGAATTTATATTTGAATCCTTTGATGATGCAATCGAGCTCTGATGATTTATGGTTCCTCTACCTTTATCCACGTTGGACAAATCCATGTTGATCATGCACCCTCAGCCATTTCAACCGTGTTGGGTTCATGTGTTTCGGTGTGTTTGTATGATGGTGAATTAGGAATTGGAGGAATGAACCACTATTTGCTCCCATTTTGGAATGGAAACGGTTTGCAAACACCGAAATTTGGGAATATTTCGATCCCAAAATTGATTGAGGCAATGATCGAAAAAGGCTCTAGCCGTCAATCGATTCAGGCAAAACTATTTGGAGGAGCCTCCATGAATATCAGCGGAAGTGAAGGGATGATGATCGGTGAAAAGAATATTATTGTTGCTCGTCAAATATTGGAAGAATATAAAATCCCGATTATTGCTGAAGATATCGGAGGACAAAATGGTCGAAAAATACAGTTTAATCTTGAACAAGGGAAGGTTTTATTGAAATATGCATCACGCAATGATTTTAGGAGTTGAATATGATACGTGTTCTTATCGTCGATGACAGTGCGACCGCTCGCGCAGTATTACGTGAGATTTTAGAGTCCGATCCGGGGATTGAAGTGGTTGCTACCGCTTCGGATGCGTATGTTGCACGTGATAAGATCGTCGAACTTAAGCCCGACGTAGTCTGTTTGGATGTCGAAATGCCACGTATGGACGGGATTACATTTCTCAAGCGTTTGATGCATTATATGCCTCTTCCTGTCGTCATGGTTTCCTCTTTGACTCAAAACGGAGCGAAAACAACCCTCGAAGCACTCGAAGCAGGTGCGGTTGATTTTGTCGGAAAACCACATTCACATATCTATGATGGGGTAGAAACGATGCGAGATGAATTGTTATCGAAAATCAAAATGGCATCACGTGTTCGAGTAAAACAGCGTTCTCTTGAATCGCTTCGAGAGGCAAATACTACTTCATTAGCTGAAACGACCAATAAAATTTTGGCAATCGGAGCATCGACCGGTGGGACGGAAGCGTTGAAAGATTTATTGATGGGGTTGCCACGCAATGCTCCAGGTATGGTAATTGTTCAGCATATGCCATCTAATTTTACCGGACCTTTTGCTGAACGTCTAAACAGTTTGTGTTCTATGGAAGTGCGAGAAGCAAAAAACGGTGATTCAATCACCCCAGGGGTTGCCTTGATCGCTCCGGGGGATTATCACATGGTAGTACGTCGCTCTGGAGCACGTTATTACGTCGAGATTGGCAGCGGTGAGAAAGTATCAGGACACCGTCCATCTGTCGATGTTTTATTTAACTCGGTTGCGAAAATTGCCGGTGCAAATGCTATCGGAACGATTTTAACCGGTATGGGAGGGGATGGAGCACGAGGACTGTTAGCGATGCGAAATGCCGGAGCACGAACGATCGGTCAGGATGAATCAAGCTGTATCGTGTATGGGATGCCTAAAGTGGCGTATGAGATTGGGGCAGTGGAAAAACAGCTTTCACTGAGCAAAATCCCTCAAGGGATTTTAGAATGTATTTAGTCAACAATAAGAGAAAAATCTAACCGTTGTGACTGTTTTGTGACTTTTTAGCATTATCATGCATGACAAAATTGTTGAGTGGGGAAGAGGTTGGAATGATATCGATTAAAGATGTACATCGCTTTTCACATCGTTTAAAATTGCTTTATGTCGAAGATAACCCTCAGGTACGAGAAGAGACCGTAGCCCTCTTTAGCCCGTTATTTGCATCAGTAGATACAGCGTCTAATGGAGTAGAAGGGTTCGAAGCGTACAATAAAAATTCGTATGATTTGGTAATTACTGATATTAATATGCCCCGTTTAAACGGTATTGGAATGATTCAGAAGATTCGTGAGATTCATCCAGAACAAAAAATAATCGCCATTTCAGCGCACGATGAGCCGGCTATTTTACTCGATCTCATCCGTAGAGGGATTAACAGTTTCATCCTCAAACCGATTAATCTTGATGAAATGCTGAAAATTTTATACCCTGTATGCCGAGATACTGATACCCAAAATGTTAATATGGAATTGTTTGAAGCATTACGCAAAGAACGAAAAAACTTAAAGCGGGTAGTTCAGGCTCTTCAAGCCCATTTGAAAACCGTTGAGATCAAAAATGCGCAGATCTCTAAAATTTCGGAAGAACAAAACACTTTTGTCGATAATGACCCATTTTTAAAAGAATATTTCGCTATTGAGGATGATCAGGGGGATGAGAATGTTCTTTTTATGAGTGATGATGCTGAAGAGATGAAAGAACTCCTTTTAAGTTTACCCGATGATTTGAGCCAGTATTCTCTTCAAAATGAATCATCTTATTTAACAAGTGCCGCGGTGGGTGTCGGGAAAATGTCACGAATTTTGTATCGTTATACCCCTTTTTTAGATCCATTGGCAAAAAACCTCGAAGAACTTTCCGAAATGATGTCCTTAAACTCTCCTTTTGCTTCTTTGATGTTCCAAAAAAGCGATGCTATGTTGTCATTATTTGATGCTGTATGTATCGATTTAGGATTATACGTACACCGTTTTACCCGAGAGAGTATGGCAATGCGTAATATCCATCATATTCATGAACCTACATCCCTTAGTATTCGTCAAATTATTCAGTTAGTCGTTCCTGCTGAATCAAATGAATGCAACGATATCGAACTTTTTTAATGAAACCATTGCGTAGTTCAGATCAGTACAGTCGAGCTATTACACCATTTTGGTTAGAAAAGCGGGTCATATTACTTTTGTCGATTACCCTGCTAATCACGGTTTGGATAGGATTGGATCATTATTACCACAAAAAAGCAGAAGAAAACTTTGAATATATAGCGCATGAACATTATGAAGAACTCAACACTCGCTTACATAATTACGTTCATATTTTACGCAGCGGTACAGGACTCTTTTACAGCAGTGACAGGGTTACTCGTGAGGAGTGGCATCGGTTCGTCGAAGTGATCGATCCTAAAAAACATTATCCGGGTTTGCAGGGGATCGGATTTTCTATAATGCTAAAAAATGGTGACGAAGAGCTGTTGCGTAAACGTTTACAAGCAGATGGGTTCACCCCGTATTCGCTTGAGAACGGACTGACACTTAAAAGTTCAATTCTCTATTTGGAACCTTTAGATGAGCGAAATCGCAACGCGATCGGATATGATATGTACTCTGAACCGATCCGACGTGATGCCATGAACCGTGCTGCTGCTACGGGAGAGATGAGTATGAGTGCTAAAGTGACTCTTGTCCAAGAGATTGATGAAAATATCCAAGCCGGTTTTTTAATCTATCTTCCTATTTTTTTGACTCCAGAAGAACCACATAGTTCTAAAAACCTGATAGGATATGTTTATAGCCCCATCCGTGCAGGGGACTTTTTTGCCTCGATCCCTACCCATCATAAATCGTTGCGAGTCGATGTTTACGATAACAATCAGCTATTGTATCAAACAGCATCAGAAAGTTCATTTGATGCTCAATACTATCTTACCAAAACTCTACAGATAGGGGGAAGGACATGGACTATCCGCTATTACAGTTCCAATACCTTTGAAAAAAAGTACAGCAGTGTATTACCTATCATATTTGCCATTGCTATTGCATTCTTTAATTTAATTTTACTCTATATTATCGTGGAATTGGTTCGTAAACGACTTGAATTGAAAAAGAAAAACAAGGAAATGGAAGAGACAAAAAGATGGCTGAAACGTCTTTTGAATTTTTCGGCAGACGGTATCCATATTTTGGATAAAAATGGAAAACTGATACTCTATTCTCCCTCATTCCAAACCATGCTAGGATACAATGAATCCGAAATGGAGTCATTGGACGTGTTTGCATGGGAGGTTAAAATAGATCCTGCACTCATTCAAGTGATGATGGATAATTTGACGGACAATTTGACAGCTTTTGAGAGTATTTTTTGTCGAAAAGATGGCTCAATGATCGATGTAGAAGTTAAAGCCCATGCATTTTACGAAGAAGGTAAAAAGTATATTTTTGCCTCATCATGGGATATTACGGAACAAACACGTACTAAACGAGAATTGCTATCCGAAAAAGAGTTAGCTCAACACTATCTTGATATTGTAGAAGTGATGATTATAGTTATTAGTACTGATTATACGATTCAACTCATCAATCGTAAAGGCTCCGAGATTTTAGGCTACACTCCAGATGAAGCAGTAGGCAAAAATTTTATCGATTTATTTATACCGGAGCGGATGCGTGAACAGCTGCAAAGTATAGCAGATGGATTACTCAGTTTTGATGCTCATGAATATTATGAAAATCCGATTATTACTAAAAATGGAGTAGAGCGTTTGATCGCATGGCGAAATCGCCCTATGCACGATAAAAATGGTATGATAAATGCAATTTTGAGCTCAGGTGAAGATATCACGGATATGCGTCGAGCACAAGAAGATTTGGTAGAACGAGAATCGTTTTATAAAACGATTTTTGCCTCGGTTAGTGATGCTATCGTGATTTTAGAGAACTATTTTGTTATGGACTGTAATGAACATGCATTGGAGATTTTCGAAACGAATTTGGAAAATTTCATCGGAAAATATGTGTTTCATATCGCGTACGATATCGAGTGTCAAGAACATAGTTTTGTAGAACATGCCAACAGAGCGTATGATGGATATCCCTCATCGACTGAGTGTTCGATTCGGATCCATTCTTATGACTCTGAGCCAAAAATTGTTGAGTTGATCCTCACCTCATTTGGAAAAAGTCAGAATAATAAATTGATTATGGTAGTTCGAGATATCACTCATAAAATTGAAGAGCAGCGTTTTTTAACTATGAATGCTAGACAAGCACAAATGGGGGAGATGATTTCGATGATAGCTCACCAGTGGCGTCAACCGCTTGCAATCATCAATTC
>NZ_JBAQPS010000023.1:0-3093 GCF_049305995.1 Sulfuricurvum sp. | reverse complement strand
AAATTATCATCATTGCACTCATGCACCAAAATCAAAAACCATTTTATTGGAAAGATCGGTCTTAGTTTTACATAAAAATAAATATTATCAATCTTTGGAGTAAATATAAATGTCTTATAAATACCACTCAATTTTTTTAGCAGCCAACCATTGGGAAGATGTTTTATCTCACTGTGATAGTCTATCCACCACTTATGAAAAAGGTGAAATATTTGAAGAATTGACCGAACTTTTTCTGCGTTTACATCCATCTTATACAACTAAACTTTCAAATGTATGGAGACTTCGAGATTTACCTGAAGAGATTCGAATATTTTTAAACTTACCCATTCGTGACGAAGGAATTGATCTAATTGCACAAACCATAGAAAATGAATATTGGTCTATTCAATGTAAATATTTAACGGACATAGATCACTCTATCGATAGAAAATATTTGAGCACTTTTACCGACTTATCATTTGGAATTGCTAAAAATATCTCTTTTGGACTTGTTGCAACAACAGCAGATCGTTTTAGTCATAAATTATCTATGTATGAAGGTCGTTTGGGCTTTATAGCTGGGGATATATGGCGTGGATTAGATAGTGAATTTTTTGCATTAGTGCATCAATATTTGACTAAACATGAAATTCAAATTGCAAAAAGAGAACCGAGACCACATCAAGCACGTGCTATTGAACGAGCAAAAGATTATTTTTCTAACGATGAGAATACCCGAGGTAAACTCATTATGCCATGCGGAACAGGTAAGAGCTTAACAGGGTTTTGGATAAGCGATACGCTAGAAGCACATAATATTTTAGTTGCTCTTCCCAGTTTATCCCTTATACGTCAAACTTTAGAAGTATGGACAAGAGAAGCCATCGCCAATAAGATGGCGATACGCTGGATAGTTGTTTGTAGTGATGATACAGTTGGAGAAAATGATAATGATGATATAGCGATACTAACACAAGATTTAGGAATTTTGATCGATACAGACCAAGATAAAATTTCCCGTTGGCTTGAACATCCTTTTGAAGGAAAAACAGTTGTATTCTCAACCTATCAAAGTGGAAAGATCACAGCGACGGCAACTCAAAAAAGTAATGTTATATTTGATCTTGGAATTTTTGATGAAGCACATAAAACAGTAGGTAAAAAAGGAGCTTTATTTTCTCACCTCTTATATGACGAAAATATCTCTATCAAACGTCGTATATTTATGACAGCGACAGAACGCCGTTATCGTGGTCGTTCAGATGAAATTGCCAGCATGGATGATCCGATAATCTACGGTGATGATTTTGAGGTTTTAAGTTTTAAAGAAGCATTGGAATCTAACCCACCTATTTTATCAGACTATAAAATTATTACTGTCGTTATTACTCGTGCTGAAATTGCCGCTATGATTGAAAACAATATCATTATTGCCGATAAAAATAAACAATGGTCAGATGACATGGAAGCGGAGATGTTAGCCGCCGTAATCGCACTACGCAAAGCAATGCGATCCCACCCAATTCGTCATGCCGTCTCATTTCATTCGAGTATTAAGCGTTCTAAACTATTTCAGCAAGCGCATGAAAATTTCAATTTTCAATTTCCTGATTATGATCCAATAGAAACCTTTCATGTCTCAGGAAAAACCCCAACAGCAATTCGTGCAAGAAGTATTCAAATGTTTGCTAAAAGCGATAAAGCTCTCATTACCAATGCAAGGTGTTTAACTGAAGGGGTAGATGTTCCGGGAATTGATGCTGTTTTATTTGCTGATCCTCGAAAAAGTACCGTCGATATTGTACAAGCAGTCGGTAGAGCATTGCGTATTTTTGAGGGGAAACAGTTTGGCTATGTTATCGTACCAGTTATTATTGAAAGCGATACTCTTGAATCGCTTGAAGATATGGGAAACTATCAAGCGATTATCGATGTATTACGTGCGCTTGCAGCGAATGATGAACGTATTGTTGAATATTTCAAAGAGATGTCTAAAGGTGAATCAAATTCAAGGGGAAAAGATTTATATAGTTTTGAATTTTCACAATCTGCATCAGTGGACATTTCAGAATTTGCTCGTGCGTTAGAGTTAAAAGTTTGGGATAAACTGGGTAAATTATCTTGGCGACCATTTGAAGAAGCACGAGAGTTTATTAGAGCTTTAGAGCTTAAAAACAATAATGACTGGAAAACATATTGTCAATCGCAAAATAAACCAAAAGACATCCCATCCAACCCTAATATAATCTATTCAAAAAATGGTTGGAGTGGAATGGGTGATTGGTTAGGAAGTTCGGAAATTAAGCAATTAAAACGTTTTAACGACTACGTTTCATTTGAAGAAGCTAAAAAATTTGCTATGACATTGGGCTTAAAAAACTTAAAAGATTGGCAAGATTACTGTAAAGGAAATTTTCCCGACCTTCCTTCAAAACCAGAAAATATTCCTTCTCAACCTGAGCAAAAATATAGACGTTCAGGTTGGAAAAATATGAATGATTTTTTAGGCGTAAATTTTTCAAAAAAATGGCGACCATTTGAAGAAGCAAGAGAATTTATTAAAAATCTTCAGCTTGCTGATATAGAAGAATGGAAACTTTATCGTAAAGGTGAATTGCCTAAAAAAGGAAAATTACCTTCTGATATTCCAAAAGATCCAGAGTTACGATATAAATCAAGTTGGATCAATTTTCCATATTGGCTTGGTTTAACAGATGACGAACGAAAATTTGGCGAGTATAAATCTTTTGAAGACGCTAAAGAATATATTCATTCATTAAAACTAAAAGGACAAATTGAATGGAGATATTACTGCCAAGGCAAAATCTCTCATTTACCTCCTAGACCCCTAGATATACCTACTGATCCGGCTAGGATATATCCTGATGAATGGAAAGGTATGGGAGACTGGGTTGGTACTGGGAGAATCAGAGAATTTGGAGATAACCCTGAACAGTGGCAAAGCTATGAAAATGCTAAAACTTTTATCCATACACTTGAGTTAAAAAGTCATGATGATTGGAGAAAATATCTTGATGGTGAATTTAAGAATAAAAGTCCTTTACCATTGGATATTCCGCGATCTCCACAATTTGTTTATAAAGATAAAGG
>NZ_JBAQPS010000022.1:0-4058 GCF_049305995.1 Sulfuricurvum sp. | reverse complement strand
ACGGCTGGATGGCGAAACATTTTGTCTCCCACCCTTCCCTTACCCAAGAGCTTTTTGGACGTACCTTTTTAAACCCTGTCGGTCTTGCGGCTGGGTTTGATAAAAACGCGACGATGTTTCACGGTATCATGTCTATGGGATTTGGTTTCACTGAAATCGGTACCCTCACCCCAAAACCTCAAGAGGGAAATCCACGTCCCCGTTTATGGAGACACATCGAAGAAGAATCCCTACAAAACGCGATGGGATTCAACAATGACGGCCTTTTCCGTATCTCTCACCGTCTCAAAAATATCTACCCTTTCAGCACCCCTATCGGTGTCAATATCGGTAAAAATAAAATCACCCCCGATGACAAAGCGATCAAAGATTACACCACCCTCATCAAAGCACTCCATGAGTATGCCGATTATATGGTCATCAATATCTCCTCTCCGAATACTCCGGGATTGCGTGATCTCCAAAACGAATCGTTCATTTCCCAACTCTTCGCCGAAGCCAAAGCGCTCACCAATAAACCTATTTTGCTCAAAATCGCCCCTGACATGTCGGAAGATCAAGCAGTAGCACTCTGTGTTCACGCTGTTGAGAGCGGAGCAGACGGTATCATCGCGACCAACACAACCATCGATTATTCGCTTGTTTCCGAACCCGAAGATATGGGGGGACTGAGCGGCGAAGTATTGCGCGAGCGAAGTTTCTACATTTTCGATGCGATTGCACGTGAACTTTATGGCAAAACAACCCTCATCAGTGTCGGCGGGATTAGCACACCTGAGGAGGCGTACCGACGTATCCGAGCCGGTGCTTCACTGGTGCAAATCTACACCTCGTTGATTTTTAAAGGGCCTGAAGTGATCGAAGAGATCAACAGCGGTTTAATCGACCTTTTAGCATCGGATGGCTTTAGCTCGATTAGTGAAGCAATCGGCGCAGATCGGCAATGAAAATCATCATTGCAACAATTTTGTCTCTAGGAACCCTAATGGCCTCATCGCTCCCTCATTATGAAACTTCCACCCTATCCAACGGATTGCAAGTCGTTGCCATCCCGATGGATAACGGCTCATCCGTTATCTCGACCGATATTTTTTATAGAGTGGGAAGTCGTAACGAAGTGATGGGTAAAAGTGGTATCGCACACATGCTGGAGCACATGAATTTCAAATCAACCAAAAACCTCAAAGCGGGCGAGTTTGACGAAGAGGTGAAAAGTGTCGGGGGGATGAACAACGCCTCCACCGGATTTGACTACACCCACTACTACATTAAATCAAGCTCAGAGAACCTCCCAAAATCACTCTCCCTCTTCTCTGAATTGATGCAAAATCTTAACCTCAAAGATGAAGAATTCCAACCAGAGCGTAATGTTGTCGCTGAAGAGCGTCGCTGGAGAACCGATAACAATCCTATGGGGTATCTCTATTTCCGTCTCTTTAACAGTGCCTACGTCTATCACCCCTACCACTGGACGCCGATCGGATTTATGAACGATATCCAAACGTGGACGTTAGAAGATATCCGCTCATTTCACGAAACCTATTATCAGCCGAAAAACGCTATTTTGATCGTAACAGGGGATATTAAACCCTCTAGCGTATTTGCAGAGGCAGAAAAACAATTTGGTTCCGTTGCCAACACCCTCGATATTCCACAAAAAACCGTGATTGAGCCTGAACAAGATGGTGCACGCCGAGTCGAAGTGAACAAAGAGAGCGAAGTGGAGATGCTCGCGATCAGCTTCCCAATCCCGAATTTCCAACATGCCGATCAACCGAAACTCTCCGCTCTGAGTGAAATGCTCAGTTCAGGGAAAAGCTCACGCTTGAACCGTGTTCTTGTCGATGAAAAACGGCTCGTGAATCAAATTTATGCCTACAATATGGAAAACATCGATCCGGGTGTATTCCTCTTTTTAGCGGTGTGCAACAACGGAGTCAAAGCTGAAGAGGTAGAAAAAGAGATTTGGACTATTATCCATGCCCTCCAAAAAACTCCGGTTGAGCAAGCTGAAGTGGATAAGGTCAAAATCAACACCAAAGCCGATTTCATCTACTCGTTAGAGAGTTCAACATCGGTTGCCGATTTATTCGGAAGCTACCTAGCTCGCGGAGATATTTCTCCATTGATGAAGTATGAAGCGGCGATTGAGTCATTGAATCCTAAAGAGATCCAAAATGTCGCAAAAACCTATTTGGTTCCTGAAAAATCAACAACGCTAATCCTACGAAAAGGACAAAAATGAATCTAGTAACAGGCTCAACCACAGCCCTGATAACCCCTTTTAAAAACGGAAAATTGGATGAGCAAAAATACGCTGATCTAATCAAACGTCAAATTAAAAATGGGATTAATGCCATCTGTCCGGTAGGGACAACAGGAGAGAGCGCAACCCTCACCTACGACGAAGACCGTATTTGTATGGAAATCGCCGTAGAGGTTTGTAAAGGTACGTCCACTAAAGTGTTGGCGGGTGCCGGAAGCAACTCTACCGCCGAAGCAATCGAAGCAGCTCTTACAGCACAAAAATGTGGTGTTGATGCTATTTTCTCCGTAGCACCGTACTACAATAAACCATCCCAAGAGGGATTGTATCAGCACTACAAAGCGATCGCAGAATCAGTACCGGAACTGCCGTTTATGCTCTACAATGTCCCAGGACGCACCGTCGTCGACATCAGTGCCGATACCGTTATCCGCCTTTTTGATGATGTGAAAAATATTTACGGGATCAAAGAGGCGACGGGGAGTATCGAGCGCACCATCGAACTCCTCTCTCGCAGACCTGAGCTCAAAGTCTTTAGCGGAGATGACGCTATCGATTACGCTATTTTAGCCTGTGGAGGAGCAGGGATTACTTCGGTCACCTCTAACCTCCTACCTGATCTAAAAAGCCAGCTTGTAGCCAAAGCCCTTTCAGGGGATCTGAGTGGAGCTAAAGCACTCAATGATGCATTGTTCCCGATCAATAAAGCCCTCTTTTTAGAGTCCAATCCGGTGATGATCAAAGCGGCGATGTATATCGCCGGACTCATCGATACGTTAGAGTATCGCCTCCCTCTCGTTGCACCAAGCAATGAGAATATGAAAAAACTTGAAGAAGTTCTAAAAAATTACAACGTTGTAGGAGCATAAAGAATGTCAAATATGAAGGGCAAAACACTCGTAATCACGGGAGCCACCAAAGGGATCGGACAAGCCATCGCTGAAAAATTTGCACAGCAGGGTGTTAACATCGCATTTACCTACAACTCTAACGGCGAAACAGCCGCTATTTTAGCCCAAGAGTGGGAGAGCAAATACGGTATCAAAGCCCGTGCTTATCCTCTCAATATCTTAGAAACCGATGAATTTAAACCTCTCTTTGAAGCAATCGATGTCGATTTTGACCGTGTTGACTTTTTCGTTAGTAACGCGATGATCTACGGTCGTCCCGTGGTCGGCGGATACGGTAAGTTTATGCGTCTCAAACCACGCGGTTTGAACAACATCTACACCGCAACCGTCAACGCTTTTGTCGTCGGAACCCAAGAAGCGGCAAAACGGATGGAAAAAGTGGGCGGAGGTGCAGTTGTCACCATGTCAAGCACAGGTAATCTCATCTACATCGAAAACTACGCAGGTCACGGAACCAACAAAGCTGCCGTTGAAGCAATGGCACGCTATGCGGCGGTAGAGCTCGGAGAGATGAACATCCGTGTTAATGCCGTCTCCGGCGGACCGATCGACACTGATGCACTCAAAGCGTTCACCAACTACGAAGAGGTAAAAGCTGAAACGATCAAACGCTCAGCACTAAATCGTATGGGTGAACCTGCGGATATTGCAGGAGCAGTTTATTTCCTCTGCACGGATGAAGCCAGTTGGATCACAGGTCACACCTTGGTTGTCGATGGTGGGACTACCTTTAGATAATCTCCGCTCTTCTCTCCGTCATCGTATACTTAAGAAGTGCCAAAAAGAGGTAAACTTGTAAGGTGCGAGAGAAACAGAGGGTGAATAAAAACGAGTTTGTCATGGATCACCTAAGATCGTACGGAATGTTATTTCCACCCTCT
>NZ_JBAQPS010000021.1:0-2409 GCF_049305995.1 Sulfuricurvum sp. | reverse complement strand
AACTCTTCGACGCGGTTGTCTTGGCGTGTTTTGAACTCACGGTGCCACAGTACCAAACGACGCGGTGTATAGTAGAACTCAAATTCCCCGCCAAGGGCATTTTTTTCGAGTACCAATACCCATTTTTTTTCAATTTCACTCAGTTCTTTTAGCAACGGAACCGCCGGAAGTTCTTCAACACCGATTTCAATCAAAAGAGGTTTTAACATTTATGTATCCATCAAATCATTTTTAAAGTCCCGATTCTACCGATTTGATGGTTAAAAAATGCTGTTAGATGATGGTTGCTTTGGAAAAAATTAATTCAGAGATAAAATATCTTATTTAGATGAAGTTAAAAGTTTACAGGAGTACAATACCCCGATCATATTAAAACTCAATAAGGAACAAACATGCCAACTATCAATCGTTATGTCGATATCGACACTGTAGAACGTGAATCACGCAAAGATTACATCGACCGTCACTCTCCGTTTATCCACTGTGCCACAACAGCTAAAAAAGGTGAAAAATTTGCTGTTACCGTAAAAATGGGAAATGAATATTCTCATCCGGATGATTTCGATCACTTCATCGCTAACATCGCACTTTACAACGGTGAGACATTGCTTGCCCGCGCTGATTTTGTCCCTGGAACACTTGGAAATGAAAAAAACCATGCGGAAGTAACTTTTAATATCGTACCTATGGGTAAAAAGTTGACCCTTGTAGCACACGGTTACTGCACCAAACACGGTGTATGGGAATCAACTCCGGTAGAAGTTGAAGTGGAAGAAGCTAGCACGTGTTGCGGCGGCGGGCACTGTTCGTAAATATTTGGTGAAACTCTTCTGTAGAGTTTTACCCTCCTTTAATCACACTCGCTTAATACTATTTCATAGGCTATTCTTGCATCATTAATTGCAAAATCAAATCTTTCCAGTATCGTCTCGATCTCTTGAAAAGGCTTAATCTCTTCAATGGTAAATAAAATTCTAGCACATTGTAATACGGCACATATTCTTGGTTCTATACCTTCATTTGGATTCATAGAATAGATCAAACAATTAGAAAAAATAGGTTCAAAGTTCCAAAATTCAAAAAGACTGCCTGCTAATTCATCTCCTGATCGACCAATAATTTTCTTCTCTTCAGAAATCAGTTTTAAAGGTTCATGATCTTTAAAAAGATACGTCATATTCGTCATCATAAGTGCGTACGAAGCAACCAATCGACCGATCTCCAAAATAAAACTTAACCCCCCTAATGAGTGTAAAATCGAGCGATGTTTTTTCAACAGCCAAATATCTAAAAACCGTTGTTGTTTTTCCATCGCACCAAACCATTGTTTGATGCTTACACCATACATAGAGAGATCATTATAAGAATTTGCTTTCAATGCTGCGGTCAATGCCATACCTCGTATTGTTGAAACACCGAATAAAGAGATCGCCTGTGAAATAGAGGTTATCGGATAACGAAATCCATGATAAGGAACATTAGAATAACGTAAAATATCAGTATAGAGCATGGGATCAGATTCAATGACTTTAATAACAGCTTTTAAATCAATCTCTTCTGTACGACAAAGTCCATTTAATTTTTGTATTGATTCAGACAGTGGCGGGAAGGATTCTATAGTATAAAGAAGTGAGTTATTCACAAAATGCCTTGAATTGTACACCCATCACTCTTTTTTCTCACTTTTTTTACGGCTCACATACGTCAGCACTGCCATGGAAAAAATAAGAATCCCAACACCACTAATCAGATACAGAGCAAAATGCATATTTGTAATATCATTAATGGCTACTTTAAAGACGACCATCAGAGATTCAATCGATAAAGCGATAATAATTGAGGTAAGAAATTTAGTGAGCGTGGCGTATTCATTCCCCTCTTCCAAGGTAAGAGAACGAAAAAACACCTCTTTTTCTAAAATCGTTTTTGCTAAATCATAAATCGCAATTGCTAAGGTAATGCCAATAATTGATTTAAAAACATATTGAAGTGTTTCATCTCCAAAACCACCCAATGCTTTTACAAAACCGATCAAACCATACATACCTAAAAAGAGGGCAAGAAGAACTAACCCGCCGCCCAAAAATCCGTAAATCCATACTGAAAGTTTCGAAATAAGACGATCACTGTCAATCAAATGCATTTTTGTCATTACAGATACCAGATCAAGATCAAAAACAACAATTTTTCCATCAGGAAACCGACGTGCCACAGAGACTTTCGGTTGTCCCGAGTTCGCACATATATAAGGATTAGAAATATAGTTTTCGTGTTCATCAAAGCGAATACGATTTATAAAATAACCTTTATCCATCCCTTTCATCGACTCATCATGACCATTACGACGCCATGTAGGGGTAATTTGTACCCCATGTGAATCAATAACATAAAGATCACTCAGACACGGAA
>NZ_JBAQPS010000020.1:0-1973 GCF_049305995.1 Sulfuricurvum sp. | reverse complement strand
AAAATCGCGGCACACGCCGCCGATATTGCACGCGGACGCAAGGGGGCTCGCGACATCGATGATGCGATGAGCGATGCCCGTTATGCATTTGATTGGAATCGTCAGTTTGAACTTGCCCTCGATCCGGAACGGGCACGTGAGTATCACGATGAAACCTTGCCTCAGGATGTTTTCAAAGAGGCGGAGTTTTGTTCGATGTGCGGACCGAAATTCTGTAGCTATAAGATTACGCAGCAGATTATGGAAAATCCCGAAGCGATTGCACGTATTGCAGAAGAAGTTAAAGCTAACGCAAGTTAAAAAAGGAAATAAACAACATGACAGAAGAAATTGTAAAATCGGCATTATCAAAAGTTACCTATCCGGGGTTCACGAAAGATATCGTGACGTTCGGATTCGTTAAAGAGATTAAAATCGAGGGCTCAAACGTGAATGTAGTAGTCGATATTACCTCTAGTGCTCCCGAAGTGGCACATCAAATCACCATGGAAGCAACCGATGAGCTTAAACGTGCTGGCGCAGGTGACGTAGTAGTAAATATTACCGCACCTAAAATGCCGCGTGAGAGTTCATCGAAGGGAAAAAATATCGCTCCTCAAGTGAAAAACTTTATCATGGTCAGCTCAGGTAAAGGGGGAGTCGGTAAATCGACGACGTCCGTTAACCTTGCCGTGGCTCTTGCAATGCAAGGGAAAAAAGTGGGTCTTTTGGATGCCGATATTTATGGACCGAATATTCCTCGTATGATGGGGCTTGAGGGTCAAAAACCTGAAGTGGTCGGAAATAAAGTCCTCCCATTAAAAGCGTACGGTGTCGAAGTGATGTCAATGGGCTCACTTATGGAAGAGGGGCAATCGCTTATCTGGCGCGGTGCGATGATCATGAAAGCGATTGAGCAGTTCTTGCGTGACATCATGTGGTCAGATTTGGATTGTTTGGTTATCGATATGCCTCCGGGAACCGGTGATGCGCAGTTGACATTGGCACAAAGTGTTCCGGTCACCGTTGGTGTAACCGTTACAACTCCTCAAATGGTATCTCTCGATGATTCACGCCGCAGTCTTGATATGTTCAAAAAACTTCATATCCCAATCGCGGGTGTTATCGAAAATATGAGCGGATTTATCGCTCCTGATACGGGTGTTGAGTATGACATTTTCGGTAAAGGGACATCTAAAGCGATGGCGGATCAGTTTGAGACGTGCATCCTTGCTGAAATCCCAATCGAACCTGCCATCCGAACGGGAGGAGATGAGGGGAAACCGGTAACCTATTATGCACCAACCTCTGAGACGGCAAAACGCTATATGAAGGCGGCAGAAGATCTTTGGGCAACGATTGAGAAAATCAATGCCGATGGCGGTGTAGATAACCAAGCGATTCAACCAAATACACCTCCAGGTGTATCGGCGTGTTCTACTGCTGCTGCACCGAAACCAGAGAGTAGCGGAAGCTGCGGTACAGGCTGCGGCTGTCACTAAGTTTTATATATTTTCCCCTTGTTCAAGGGGAAAAATCCTCTTTTTTATAACTCTAATCTTTTTTTTAGTATAATCGAACTATTCACGTAATGAAGTCAGGAATAATGAAAAAAAAGAGTACATTTTTTACCCTCTCCCTCTCTATCGTTTTGATCGTTATCATTTTTGTAGTGATTCTTTCGGCCACATTTCGCTATATGGGGCTTCAATCAGCTGAAAATAGAGCAATTTTAATTGGAAATATTATTAGAGAATCTTTGACGTCACATATGCTTAGTGGTAGTACCGATTATCAGGATAAATTACTTAAGCAAATTGGCTCAATAGAGGGGATGAAAAATGCATGGGTTATCCGATCAGAGTCTTTGAATCGTCAATATGGTAGTGGCATCTATTTGCAAGAACCTCGTGATGATATTGATAGTGCTGTATTGCGTGAAGGGAAAATGGCTGATAATCTTTCAGGAACTTTATTTTCTGATACTATTTATC
>NZ_JBAQPS010000019.1:0-8366 GCF_049305995.1 Sulfuricurvum sp. | reverse complement strand
ATACAGAGCGTCGTATTGCCATCGTAATTGTTGGTGCGAAGCCCCAGCTGAACCAGTTTGCCGAGGGTATAGAACTCTTCGCTCAAAAGCTGTCCGGTCGAGAGGACGCCGATGGCACGCGAGCCGTATTTTTCTGTGATTGATTTAAACGTATCGGAGACTTTTGTAAAGGCTTCGTCCCACGATGCCCTCTCCAGTTTGTCTCCCTTGCGAATGAGCGGCGAGAGGAGGCGGTTGGGGGAGGTGAGCATCTCGTGTTCACTCAGTCCTTTGGGGCAGAGGGTTCCCATGTTGACGCCATGACGCGGATTTCCTTTGGTACAAACGGCTTTCCCATTCTTGACCCCGATGTAGAGACCGCACCCCACGCCGCAATAGCCGCACGTGGAGAAGACCCATTTGTCCGGTTTTTTTGCATCTGCTATACGTCCGAATATCGGGTCATCACTGAGAGAATATTTGGCGGCTTTTATGTCCAGACCTAAAAAGTTTTTGATGGTGTTTATCATTTTAAATCCTTTGTATAGTATCGTCATTCCCGCGAAGGCGGGAATCTAGCTGGATCCCCGGATCAAGTCCGAGGATGACGGGAAATTAATGTCTCTGTGTGCCGACAAAAAATCCCCCTGCCATAGAGAGGGGCACCGTTGTCGTATAAAATAAAAATCGATCCATAAGCTCGCTGAGCACCAAAAGGAGAAGAGCGATTCCCAACGTGAGTATGGATGCGAGATTCAACCCTGACGCGATAAACAGCGTTGTAAGCAGCGGCAGTGCAAAGGCACCTACGGCAAACATGCCCCATCGGAGCGTATGGAGTGATGAGAAATGTTCGCGGTACAATCGGAGCGTTTTTTGCAACTGCGGTATCGATGAACTTTTGAGTTCATTGTAGGCATCAAACGTAAAAAATCCGTGCATGAGTGCCACTAACATTGCCGCACTGAGCAACGGTGTTGCCGAATCGTTTTGAGCGAAAACGAGGAGGGCAAGGGCGACTAAAAAAAGTCCGCTGTAGGTGGTCGTAAAAAACTTTCGGTTGGTGCTCACTCTATCCCATGAAGGGCGGGCGGCGATTCGATAAATCATCGCCTGAGCATAGATACCGTAAAATCCGACCATCAGCGTCATCGCTTCAAAAATGAGACGTATCGCCGTCGCAATGTCAAAATAATAGAGAGCGACATTGAGACTCATCAGTGTTGCAAATGCACCCAAAGCCGCCGCTTCACGGCTGAGCCAGCTGGTGCGAAGATTTTTCATCGCGCTCATTGCCCTAAGCGGACGCCCAAGATGCAGAGCCGAGAGGGGGAGCCCTAGTGCGGCAGGGGCGAGGGCGAGGAGGGCAAGTATCCAGTTGGGCTCAAAAAATCCGAACAGGGAAAGAATATCTCCGACGAACAATGCACCGAACGCCCCCAATGACATTTGGGTGAGAACCGTCATAAATACCAATGGTAATTCACTGTGTGCCGGTTTAAGATGGTGCTCATCGGCTTTGATCATCGTTTCGGGGAGATCCTTTGGCAGGGTAAAATGGGTCGTGGAATGGGTGAGGCGTGCATTTGCCAGATGGGGCATATTGCCCTGCGTATCGATAGCACTCTCTCTCCACTCATGGATATTGACCGTTTCGATTTCGATGGCTCCGCTTGGGCACGCTTGGACACACGCGGGGCTTTGACCGACGGCTAGGCGCTCGTGGCACATATGGCATTTGGTGACGATGTGGCGTTCCTCGTGATAGGTCGGGACACCGTAGGGGCAGTTCCAGGTGCAGTATTGGCATCCGATGCAGCTGGGATCGTCGTGAAAAACGATGCCGTTGTCGAATTTGATATAGCTGTTGGTGGGACAGCCGATGAGACAGGCGGGATCGATACAGTGATTACAGCTCATGGAGTTAAAGAGCAGTAGGGTGTCGGGGAAACTTCCCCCCTCCATCTCTCCCACGCGACGCCATTTGATATCGCTAGGGTTGTTGTTTTGCTCATTGCACGCCACTTCACAGCAGCGGCATCCGATACATTTGGTGGCATCGAAGTGAAATCGGTACTGTTCTCCTTCACCTAGCGGTGGAACATCGATAGAGTAGTTGCCGCACTGCATTCCGGTAGAGGCTTTGTAGCCGATAAAGCTTTCCAAAGGTGTCGGATTCATGCACGTTCAAAGTGATGAAAATCACTTCGCTCTTCATAGGTAACGGTATAATTGTGGCGTACGATCTCAGCGATTTCACTGATCTTATAGTGAATACGGAGCCGTTTGATAAACTGCTCCAAACTCTCACCATCGTATCGAGTATCTCGATAGAGTTTCATCAACTCTGCCACGTAATAAGGTGCTTCTTCGAGTACGATCCCTTTTAAAAAGAGTTTTGCCTCTTCGTCATTGTGGCTGAGGCTTCCGCCGAGGAAGATATCGACCCCTAATGTCGTTTTCCCATCACGAGGCACTTTGCACCCCACAAATCCCAAATCTCCCGCACCGTGGATACCGCATCCTTTAATACACCCTGACCAATAGAGGCGTATTTTGGCATCGGTGATCGGAATTTCACGATGTAAATATTCGCCCATCGCAATGGCATCGGGTTTGTTGGGGATAACACCGAACGGGCAATGTCCGCTTCCCGCACAGGCGATGAGGTTCGCCATATAGGGAGATGGTCGATTCGGGTATTTTCCAAACAGTGGTGATGTTAGAGCCATCTCTTCGTCACGAATTCCGGTGAGGATCAGATTTTGCTCGATGGTGAGGCGGAGTGCTCCGTTTTGAGCTTCGGCAATACGGGCAGCTTCAAACATATCCGTACCGCTAAAGACACCTGAGGGGACGGGAACGTAGAGTGCTTTTAATCCGTAATTTAAAGGGACACTTCCATAATGATCTCCCCCTTCACTTTGGGATAATGTCTCTCCTCCACGACTCATAGAATGTCCGAGTTCATTTTCAATAGCAGCTCTGAACTCTTCCATTCCAACGGCATCAATCAGAAATTTAAGACGGTTTTTATTCCGATTATCCCGAAAACCGTAGGTTTTAAAAAGCGATGCAACAGCAACAAATACCGCTTTCGCCTGTGTGGGTAAGAGAAACATATCGGCACTTTGGGCGAGATGCCCTACTCGTCCTCCCAGATAGAGATTAAATCCATACCGATCTCCTTTTTTAGCAAGGGTTAGGGCAAAATCCTGACCGAAGATATTGCATCGGTTGGAGAGCGAACCGTTGATTCCAATATTAAATTTACGGGGCAGGGTAGTAACCCATTCGTCGTTTTTTAAAAAGACCGATTGAATATCGTGCATAAGGGTATGACAAGCGATGAGATTATCTTCAGCTAAACCGTCAAGAGGATCGAGGAGAATGTTACGGAAATTATCGACTCCGGTTTGATAACTGGTAAGTCCGACACTTTCCAACAGTGCGAGTGATTCAGGAAGATCCTCAATGGCAATATAACGCAGTTCGATTTGCTGTCGTGTCGTGAGATCGATATAATCTTGACCGAATTTCTTTGCCACATACGCTACCGACATGGCTTGTGCGATACTGAGGGCGCCTCCGGCGACTCGTACACGAATCATAAACCGCTCGGGGGTAGCAGGACGGTCAAATACCCCGAAACTTTTGAGGACGAAATCTTTATCGTCTTCACTGATCGAAGCGTAGCCGCTCTTGGAATACCCGATCAGCCGTTCCCATGCTTCTGCCGCATTGAATACATCTTTGATTGATTCGGTTTTGTGCCGTTTGCTACTGCGATCGGCGTTAGCTTGCTGTAACGATGTCATAACGACTCTCCTTGGCTTCATAGCGGTAGGTTGGGAGAACTTTTGCTAAATTGACGACATTTCCAAAAACGAGAATTGCCGGCTTCGGAGCTCCTTTGGCTGCGTCGCTGAGTTCACTGAGAGTTGTGATCACAGAGCTTTGGTCGGCAGTTGTGGCATTCGAGATAATAGCGACGGGCAATGTGGCATCCACCCCCTGATCCAATGCCTCTTTGACGATCTGACGGGTTCTGCTAAGCCCCATGAGGACTACCGTAGTGTGATCATTGACACTCAGCATCGGAATCCATGAGAGATTGACGCGATCTCCTGAGAGGTGTGCCGATACAACCGATACTCCGGTACTGACACCGCGAGCGGTCGGGGCGATTCCGGCGGATAGGGGGCCGGAGAGTGCTGATGAGATTCCGGGGATCACTTCGGTCTCAATACCGTTTTGCGAGGCATAAATCGCCTCTTCGGTTCCGCGACCGAAGATGTAGGGATCACCGCATTTGAGTCGTCCGACGATATATCCCTGATGGGCATACTCGGTGATCATCGCATTGATCTGATCCTGAGGAAAACTGTGTTTTCCTTTCTCTTTTCCTACAAACACGACTTTACTAGTGTCGGGGATCAGATCAATGATCTCTTGGGTGAGGAGATGATCGATGAGAGCGATATCAAGTTTTTGGATGGTTTTAAGAGCTTTCAAGGTGAGCAGATCGGCATCACCGGGTCCGCAACCGATTAAATATAATTTTCCGTTCATAGGATATTCCTTATTAGGACTTTTTTGTCTTTAAAAATAATAGTGTAAAATAGTGATAAGCAAAACAAATTTTTGGTTAATTTTTAATCAGTTTATTGCAAAGGATTGACAATGGCACTTTTTCCGATGTTCGTCGATTTAAAAGATCAAGATTGTGTGGTCATTGGAGCAGGGGAGGTGGCATTACGCAAAATTGAGCAATTGGTAAAATTTTCCCCTGCACTGAGTGTTATTGCTCCCGAAATCCATCCAGAGATTCGTACTCTTGCTAAAAAATATCCGATTACTTTGATAGAGCGCAAATATGAACTGAGTGATTGTGAGGGGCGTTTTTTAGTGATCGGGGCGTTGGATGATTTGGGCGAACAGGAAAAAATCTATCATACGTGTATGATGAGTAAAACACCGGTTAATTGTGTCGATTCTCCCTCCCTGTGCAGTTTTATCTTTCCGGCATTGATCATTGATGGGGATTTGTGTGTGGGGATCAACACGGCAGGTCGTGCTCCTGCGGTAAGTTCGGCATTGCGAAAATTCTTAACGTCGGTTATCCCTGAGGGGATTCATGATCTGATCGACCGTGTTCATGTGATCCGTCAGAGTGAACCGGTGGGGAAACCCCGACAAGAGAAGATTATTCAGATGTGTCGGGATTTTTTTAACCCCATCACGGATTGATACTATTCGTCTTCTTTGGCAAATTTCGAGTATAAAAACTCGATGATCGCTCCACGACATCGGAGATACTCTGGATTATTCTGAAGTTCCAAACGATTCCGTGGGCGTGGAAGGTTCACTTCCAGTATCTCTCCGATGGTTGCTTCAGGACCGTTCGTCATCATGATGACCCGATCAGAGAGGAGTACCGCTTCATCCACATCATGGGTAATGATGACGACGGTATTGCCTGTTTGCATTTGTATCCGCATCAAATGATCTTGCAGATTAGCACGGGTGAGCGAATCAAGCGCACCGAAGGGCTCATCCATGAGGAGCACTTTAGGCTCGATGGAGAGGGCTCGGGCGATACCGACGCGCTGTTTCATCCCTCCGCTGATCTCGCCGGGGTATTTGTCTTTAGCATGATCGAGATTGACCATCTGAATGTATTTCATCACATGATCGCGGATTTCACTGTTGCTCAACGTTTCACCCAATACTTTACGTACCGCCATCTCGATATTTTGATAAACACTCAGCCACGGAAGCAAGGAGTGATTTTGAAACACCACTGCCCGCTCCGGTCCGGGAGCGAGAATGTGTTTGTCTTCGAGTAAAATAGTCCCGTGCGAAATCGTATCTAGTCCTGCAATGAGGTTAAGGATCGTCGATTTTCCGCATCCCGAGTGACCGATGATGGAGACAATCTCATTCTCTTTTATATCCAGTTGGACATCCCGAAGGGCGACATACTCTTTGCCGCCGCCGAGGGGGAAAATCTTATCGACATGATCGATTTTTAAAAAAGGTTTTGCACTCATTTGAGTCCTCGCTTACGGTAATCAAAGAAATCGGCAATAACCCCCATCAGAGCATCGAGAATGTACCCGATAACCCCGATGAGGATGATTCCGATAATAATATGGGAGTAGTTGAGATTGTTGTACTCATCCCAAATCCAAAATCCGATCCCTACACCACCGGTGAGCATCTCGGCTGCCACGATAACGAGCCATGCAATCCCCAGTGATAAGCGCATCCCCGTAAAGATAAACGGAACAGCGACAGGGAGGATAATCTGAAAAACTCTCTCAAACGCAGTGAGTTGAAGTACCCGTGCGACGTTGAGATAATCCTCGCTGACACTTCGAACCCCCAGTGCCGTATTGATAATAATCGGCCAGATCGAGGTGACAAAGATGACGAAAATCGCCGTGGTGTTGACCTCTTTAAACACAAACAGCGCGAGCGGTAACCATGCCAACGGCGATACCGGTTTGAGAATCTGAATGTACGGATTCATCGCCGTATAAGCACTTTTGCTCATCCCGATCAATAATCCCACCGGAACACCCACCGCGATGGCGAGGGCAAATCCTCCGAATACGCGAGCCAGTGAATTACCCAGTTGCAGTGCGATCCCCTGATCTCCCGCACCGTTGTTGTAAAACGGATCCGAGAGGACGACGAGAAGTTCGCTCCATACTTCACTCGGAGGAGGAAATCCCGGTATCTGAGCGGAAATAGCCGACCAAATCGCGATCACTACACCAAATAGGAGTAGAGGCAAAAGGACGGCATTAATATATTTCGAAACCATAATTGCCCCTTTTACTTAGCGGATACTTTCCAATTATTCACTTTCATGAGTGCTTCTTTGGTGATTTTCGGCGATTTGATCGGAGCGTTATAGATATAATCTACCGCCTTATTCGGATCAAATGTTACACCGTCGATGAATTTTTTCTCTACTTTCCACTGTGTCGCAGGAAGGGCGTAATTGACCTCTTTAGCCGCTTTAGCAAACAAATCAGGGCGATAAACGCTCTCAACGGTTTTTTTCATATCGATCGCGTGATCGAGTTGTCCCCAACGGATCATTTGGGTTACTTGCCATAATCCGTGGCTGTAATAGGGATATAGAGCTTGTTTTTTACCAAAAACGTTAAAGTTCGGCATTGGGGTAGTAACGCCGTTAGTGAACATATAGGTTCCCGTCATCGAGTTGTCGATAACATCTTTCGGGGCATTGACATACGATTTAGAGGATAAAATAGCGGAAGCCTCTTTGCGGTTTTCCCACGACGCATCGAGCCACATTCCCGCTTCGATGACGGCTTTGATCATCGCTTTGGTCGTTTCGGGATTTTGATCGGCAAACGCTTTTTGTACCCCTAGCACTTTTTCGGGACCGTCTTGCCAGAGTTGATAGCCAGTGACGACGGTTTTACCGATATTACCCATAACGGCGCGTTGATTCCACGGTTCACCGACACAGTAGCCATCGATATTTCCGGCGGTCATATTGGCGACCATCTGCGGTGGCGGAACGACTTTGAGAGCAACATCGCTGTCGGGATTAACCCCACCTGCCGCCATCCAGTAGCGGACATGGTAGTTATGGGTTCCCGTAGGGAATGTCATTCCGAACTCAGGAACTCCCATCGTTTTAGAAGCGATCACTTTTTTGAGTGCTACGGCGGAACCTTTTTTAGTTGCTACAGGATCGGCCGCCATCATTGCGTCATACATTTTGTTTGATACGCTGATGGCATCGCCGTTTTGACCGAGTGCCATGAGGGCAACCATCTCTTTTTTGGCACTTCCGACACCGAGCGTCGTAGCGATCGGCATAGCGGCGAGCATGTGGGAGGCATCGAGCTCTCCAACGGTCATTTTGTCACGGACGTTTGCCCATGAAGCCTCTTTGCTTAGCTCAACATTGAGACCGTGTTTGGCAAAGAACCCTTTTTCTTTGGCGATAACCAGTGCCGCACAATCGGTCAATGGAATGAATCCGATTTTGAGATCTTTTTTCTCCGGTGCCGCCATCGCGAGTGACGCGGCTAGGGATAGCAATAATGCACCTTTTCCTAAAACATTCAAGCTTTTCATGGGAACTCCTTATTAAGACTATTTTGTCTGAAATAATTGTAGAGCAAAAAGTCCTAATAAGATACAGTTTATTGATTAAAAAATAATCAATAGAAGATAAAAATATCTTAATTAATTATTTAGATAGAAGTTTTAAATTCGTTTAATTTTTCGGTGAAGCACATCATCCGTAATTTCTGAGAGGCGCATCGCCGAATACATCTCCAGCATCTCTTGACGCCATACATCCCATTGGGCATGGAGAGCGCATGGTTTTTCCG
>NZ_JBAQPS010000018.1:0-3985 GCF_049305995.1 Sulfuricurvum sp. | reverse complement strand
CCGCTTTTATCCAAAAGTCGTTGGCAAAACACTCCGAAGAGCTTCGCCGTTATCCGAAAACGGCAGGGGAAGCGTATCTAAACGACTCGATGCGCGGGTTCGTCGAGAGCCGATTTGGGGTAAAACTCAAACCCAATGAACTGGTGAGTTCGTTCGGGACACGCGAAGTGCTCTTTAATTTCCCTCAGTACTATCTGTTTGATAAAAAAGAGCCTGTAATGGCGTACACCAACCCGTTTTATCAGATTTACGAGGGTGCGGCGATTGCCACACGAGCACGGGTGATCCATCTCAACTTGACCCAGCAAAACAACTTCAAACCGATCATCAACGACGCGGAACTCGCTGAGTGCGATTTGGTCATTTTGAACTTCCCGAACAACCCGACGGCATCAGTACTCAGCCTCGAAGAGTTGGGCGAATGGGTGAAGCTTGCACTCAAACACGATTTCTGCCTTATTAACGACGAGTGCTACAGCGAGATTTATACCGATCAGAAAGTCCCCTCGCTCCTTGAAGCATCGGTATATGTCGGTAATACGTCGTTTAAAAATGTCCTCGTCATTAACTCGATCTCCAAACGCTCTTCCGCACCGGGACTGCGCAGCGGATTTATCGCGGGGGATGCTGAGATTTTAAAAGGGTACGCACAGTATCGCACCTATGTCGGATGCGCCTCTCCTCTTCCATTGCAAGCGGCGGCGGCGATGGCGTGGGCGGATGAGTACCATGTGGCAAAAGCGCGCGCGGTATACGCTGAAAATTTCAAAGCGGCGCAAGAGATTCTGGGGATTACCACCTCCGATGCGACCTTTTACGTTTGGCTCAAAGTCCCTAATGCACTCGAGTTTACCCAAAGATTGTATCGCGACTATAACGTCAAAGTATTGCCGGGGGAATTTCTGGCACGCGAGGATGCTCAGGGTGAAAATCCGGGCATCGGCTATATCCGTATCGCCCTTGTCGAAGAGACGACACGAACCATCCAAGCACTTAATCGCCTAAAGGAGGCATTGCAATGACCGAAGCACTCAAAGAGAAGATCTATCAGGCACAAAGCGAGGGGGATATCGCCTCTTTGTACGTTCTCGAAGCGCAGGCGCATGAGCATTTCGATGAAGATACCCTTATGGCGTTTTATGCCAATATCCTCGACTTGGCATTAGAACGAATGACGAATGCGCTGGAGAACATGGAGCGTCTTGACATGAATGAAGTACAGGACTTTGCAACTATTCGTGCTTTGTATGAATACGCAATCGAGCATTACAGTGCGGGAAGCGCACATGATGCGAGTGCATTATTCGAAGTGCTCGGCGGAATCAGTAATGATGAGGCATTTAGTGCGGCGATGGGTGTTCACCGTGCAGGATGTGATGCCAAAATTCCGTTTGATGATTTTATCGATGAGTACGTCGATATGAACGCGACGCAAGAAGGCGGTAAATTTTATATCAGTTTTTTCAAAAAGGAGATTTTATGAAAAAGCTGGATTCCCGCTTTTGCGGGAATGACGGAGCGCACAAGTGCGCGTGGGCACTCTGCCGAAGAGAACTCAGCGTTAGCGTAGTCAAAGGGGGCTTTGTTCCCTTTGCGTATCAAAAGGAGACAATGTGAAAATCCACTTTATCGGTATCGGCGGGATCGGCATCTCAGGTCTGGCAAAATACATGCGTTTCAGCGGTCATGAGGTAAGCGGTTCGGACATGAAAGCGACTCACATCACCCAACGTCTCCTTGATCGCGGTATCACGGTTACCATCGGACATAATGCGGATAACATTCCTGATGGGTGTGATCTTGTTATCCATTCGGCGATTATCCGTCCGACCAACTCTGAAATCGTAGAAGCTCACCGCAGAGGGATTGAAGTGCTTCATCGTCGTGATGCTCTGTTGCGAATATTGAGTGAGAAAAAAGTCTACGCGGTGTGCGGTGCACATGGTAAAAGTACAACCACGGCAATTTTGGCGGCAATTATGGATGGAAGTGCGATCATCGGTGCAGAGTCTAAGGGATTCGGTTCTAACGTCCGCTATGATGGAAGTACTGATGTCATGCTCTTCGAAGCCGATGAGAGCGATGGAAGTTTTCTCAACTCAAATCCGTATTGCTCGATTGTTACCAATGCTGAACCAGAACATATGGAGTATTACAACTACAATATTGACGAGTTTCACAACGCGTATCTCCGTTTTATCGAAATGGCTCCCGTGCGTGTCATCAATGCCGAAGATCCGTTTATGGCGACACTCGAATGCGATGCATTGCGTCTCTATCCGAGTCAGGATATCACCAATATCACCTATACGCTCCTCGATGATGAACCCTACACCCGCTTTCACCTGAAAGGATTTGGAGAATTCGAGGTATGGGGATTCGGTGAACATATCGCAATGGATGCAAGTTTAGCGATCATGGCGGCGGCACAGACGATGAGCATTGCCTCTATCCGTGTACATCTCCTTAATTTTCGAGGAATCAAAAAACGGTTTGACGTGATTTTTAAAGGTTCTGATCGTGTCATTATCGACGATTATGCCCACCATCCGACAGAGATCAAAGCGACAATGCAGTCGCTCAAAACCTATGCCGAGCTAAAAGGGTTTAATCGTATCATTGCGATCTGGCAACCGCATAAATACTCTCGTACTATCGATAATCTCGATGCGTTTGTTGCGTGTTTCGAAGGGTGTTCGGAACTCGTAATCCTCCCTGTATGGGCAGCTAGCGAAGAGCCTCGTGAGATTGATTTTACAGGGCGTTTCGGACATTATAATCTCACCATGTGCGACAAACTTCACCGTGCAGGCGACACGATTGAAACGATCATAGGTGACACCGTATTCAAAACGTACGATCGCGATCTCATCGTCGGATTCGGAGCAGGGGATTTGACCTATCAGCTCAGAGGGACGAAGTAAATTATGATAAGCTATGCGGTTTGGTTTGGAATTGTTGTTCTCCTATTTGTATGGATGCATTATTTCACCGAATTGGGAACGAAACAAAAAACAGTGATTTCGGCTGTTTTGACTTTCATCATCAGCAGTGCGATCGCCTATAATATCGCCTCAGACCATGACCGTGAAAAAGTTATGGGAGTTGAGCAAAAATTCCGCAGCGGCGAAACGCTCATTTGTCGCGGAACGGAAGTCAATGCAACAACATTCGATTACAGTGTCGGAACCCAAAGCTTTATAGGGCTCAAAGGGACAAAGCATTATCAGCAAATCATCAACGCTCGTGAGTGCGAATGAGCCGATTTTCCGTTAACCTCGCCGAGCTTTTCGGCAAGCTCGATCTTCTCCCTCATATCGCCTCATTAGAGCAGTTTTTTTCCCGTGAACAAAACATCGCGATGCAGGGAGATCAGGAACGGCACTACCGCTATATCCAAGCTCTCGATGCGCTGGAGTTCAAAGCCCCGCCGAAGAGTGTAGCTTTTGAGAGCATTATCAACCACCTGAAAAAACAAGGGGTTTTGCGCTTCGAAGAGATCCACGAACTACTCAAAGTCGTCCGCTATTTTCGTCTTATGCGCAACCACAACTTCGCAGGTCTTATCGGTGAGTGGATGGAGACGATCATTATCCCCGAAGTGTTCAATGAGATCGATGAGTATTTCGATTACGAGGGAAACTTTGTCGAATCAAAAGATGAAGAGCTCTATAAAATCGCACAGCGGATCAAATCGATCAAAATAGAGATCAATGAGTCTATAAAACGGTTGTTTCACACCCAAAAACTTACCCCTTACCTCGTCGATACCCAGATACACTATATCAATGACGAAGAGACCCTTTTGGTGCGCGGCGGGTTCAACCACGTTCTTAAAGGTTCCGTTGTCGGACGGACGGGTGCGGGATTTTTCTACGTTGCCCCCGATTCGGTACTTCGTTCCAAAGAGCAGTTGCGCTATGTATTGCAGGAGCGGGAGAGCAAGCTCTATGAGTACGCGAAGCGTTTTAGCGCGAAACTCTCC
>NZ_JBAQPS010000017.1:0-11173 GCF_049305995.1 Sulfuricurvum sp. | reverse complement strand
CACGGATTCCTTTGAAATAAGGGTATTCTTGAGCAATAAAATCGGAAAAATGGATAAAAGAGAGACCTAGTATAGAACCGAATCCTTTTAAACTTGGTTCCAAAATACAATAAAATCCATCTCCGGTAGGGATAATTCCTTGAATCATCTTATCCATTGTTATTTTGGATTTTTTAAGCATTTTTTGGATCATTTTTTTGTAAGTTAGTGAGAGGTAAGAGATAATTTCAAGCTGATTTTCCATGGAAAGACGCGAAAAGTCAATAATATCAATTAGGATAATATCGGTATCAATAGTGTGTTTGATCATACGTTAAAACCTACATGATTTAAGATATTAGTTCATTGTAATCTAAATTGACTGAGATTGTATAGAGGTTGCTCAAGAACTTTTTAAGAAAAATGGAAAAATGTGTTACTATTTTCTAAATTGAAAGAGAGTATAGGTAACACGAATGCAAAAACGAACTAAAATATTAGCCACCGTCGGACCTGCTTCTGATACCATTGAAACTCTTATAGCTTTGATCAAAGCGGGAGTCAATGTTTTTCGTCTTAATTTTTCACATGGTACGCATGAATACCATTCTCAAGTATTGGCAAATATTCGAACTGCGATGAAGGAAACCGGATTAATAGTAGGAGTTTTACAAGATATTAGCGGTCCTAAAATCCGTGTTGGAAAACTCATAGAAGCGTTCCATTTAGAAACTGAAGATCGGATAGATTTTTATTATGAAACATGCGATGGGGAGCAAGTCGAATCAAATCACTATCGGTTATCCATTAATCAAAGTGCTGTTTTGAATAGGCTCAATGTAGGAGATGCTATTTATTTATACGATGGAAATATTCGTGCCCGTATTGTCGAGATTCATAGCGAGTATGTTCAGGCTGTGATCGAAAATAAAGGAAAGCTTACCTCGAATAAAGGGGTGAATTTTCCCAATACCCGTTTGGGAATCGATATTTTGACTGAAAAAGATCGGGTCGATATGGCGTGGGGAGTCGCCAATAAGGTTGATTTTATGGCGATCTCTTTTGTCCAAAATGCGCAGGATATGATTAATGCACGTGACGTTGTTCGTGCGTGTGGCGGTGAGGTTCAGCTTTATGCAAAAATTGAAAAATTTGATGCCGTTGAAAATATTGATGAGATTTTACGCCATTCGGATGGGATAATGGTTGCACGGGGTGATTTGGGGATAGAAGTTCCTTATTATCGTGTTCCGACGATTCAAAAAATGTTGATTCAAAAAGCAAATGAACACTCCAAACCGGTAATTACTGCAACGCAAATGCTTCTTTCGATGACGGAAAAAGAGTCCGCAACACGTGCGGAGATCAGTGATGTTGCCAATGCTGTTTTGGATGGAACGGATGCCGTGATGCTCTCAGAGGAGAGTGCGATCGGTAACAATCCTGTTTTGGTTGTGGAAACAATGGTTAATACAATTCAGAGTATTGAGGAAATTTATCCATTTGGTAAATTTGATTTTGGATACGATGATTCGATGGATGTAGTGAACGAATCGGCAGTACGTTTAGGGGATTTACTTAAAGCAGAGGGCATTATAGCCATGACAACATCAGGTTCATCAGCGAAAAAACTTTCTCGCTATCGTCCGAGAATGACGATTTATGCTGCAACACATGAAGAAAGAGTTGCTCGACTTTTAACAATGGTTTGGGGGGTCGTTCCAGCCTATCTTACTCAGAAAGGGCGTTTAGAAGAGATGTTAAGTGAGATTATTCATAGTGGTCTTTCGCGCAAGATTATTGATAAAAAAAATACTTATGTCTTTACTGCCGGTTATCCGATCGGAACACCTGGTACAACGAATGTAATCCGTATTTTACGTGAAAATGAGTTGACTTTTTTTGGAGAAACTAAATCGATATCGGCAAAAGTTAAGAGAACAGAAATGAATATTATTCCTACTTTGTTTTAAAAACAAGAATGTAAAAGTATCTCCCTTTACGCTACAATACCTGTTATGAAAACTGATACTGTATTTACCAAACCTATTTCCAAGCAGTTTGAATTTGATGCTGAAGTGGCGGCTGTTTTTGATGATATGCTTTTACGTTCGGTCCCCTTTTATAAAGAATCGCAAGCGCTTACCCGTCATTTTGCCATCAATGCTCTTCGTAAAGGAGGGATTGTATATGATTTAGGGTGTTCGACGGCATCTTTACTTTTAGATATTGAACGTTCTATAGATAAAAATAGCAACATAAAACTCATTGGTATCGATAATTCTTTGGCGATGATTGAACATGCGAGGAAAAAAATTGAAGTTTATCATTCAGGCATTGAATTGCATGAAGGGGATATTTTGACGTTTCCTTATGAAAAAGCGCAGGTGATGATTAGTAATTATACGCTTCAATTTATCCGTCCAATGTTACGAGATACTCTTGTTCGAACCATTAGTGATACCCTTGATAGTGGAGGTGTATTTATTTTCAGCGAAAAAGTAGTGAGTGAAGATCCGAAACTGGGTAAAGAATTGATTGATTGTTATTACGATTTTAAAAAAGTTCAAGGTTACAGTGAATATGAGATTGTTCAAAAGCGTGAAGCACTTGAAAATGTGCTTATCCCCTATACGATGAATGAGAATATTCTAATGGCAAGGAATAGTGGTTTTAAAACCTGTGAGGTATTGTTCCGATGGGCAAATTTTGCAACTTTTATTGCCATTAAATAGATTTAGCGTACGCTTCCTCGTGCAGGGTTTTGAGTGGGTTGGATCGTATCAATCACCTCTTGGTAATTGACAATATTTTTGTCGCACTGTTTGTGATAGTACCCTTGCAAATCGTAATACTCTTCACAGTTATTATAGTATTTTAAGCTGATTCCCCGTTCATTGAAACATCCGCTCATGAGAATTGGAAGAAGTACCAATATATAGTGTTTTTTCATGAAGTGATTGTATCTCATCTGGCTTTAAACCCCTCCTTACTTTTGCAAAACTCTTTTAAAAAACATTCAGTATCGCATTTGGGGTTTTTGGCGGTACAGATGTAGCGCCCGAATAACACAAGCCCTTGATGAAGCTGATGAAGATTGGTTTTAAATTTTTTAACCAGAGTTGCTTCGGTAGCAATCGGGGTAGAATCATTGCTGAGACCCAGCCGATGACTCACCCTAAAGACATGAGTATCGACCGCCATTAGATTAGCACCGGTATATTCGATGAGGACGACATGCGCAGTTTTCTGTCCTACTCCGGCGAGAGTAACAAGCTCTTTTTCATCTAATGGAACCTCTTCGTCATACACGTTTACTACCCGTTTAGCCATTTCAATGAGATTCATTGCTTTATTATTAAAGAAAGAGCAGCTTTGAATCATTTTTTTGACCTCTTCAAGATTGGCATTAGCTAAATCTTTAGGGGTTGGATAGGCTTTGAACAAAGCAGGGGTGATGAGGTTGACCCGTTTGTCAGTACATTGAGCTGAGAGTGCGACAGCGATAACGAGTTCAAAAGCATTAGTGTAGTTCAATTCGGTTACTGCTTCGGCGTAGCGTTCTAATAGAGCTATTTTAATGGCTTCTATCTCTTTTTTAGTTGCTTTTTGCATCTGCTCAATCCGTTTTTTTGAGCGTATTGTAACATGTACCGAAAAAAAAATTTGTGTATGAAAAATTTGTGTTACAATAAGAGAACCTTGGACTGATTTACAAGTAGATTGAGTGTTTTGCAAGAAGAGTTGTTTTTTTAAGATTCGGGTTATATATAAGTGTATAAGGAGTTTCCTATGATTTATCAAAAAAGTTTTGAACAAGACCATATTGCTTTAATTCCTTTGCTTACATCGTGTGCACATTTACATTCTGATCCGATGATATATACCGATTTATCAGGTAATGTAGTGGGATGCAATAGTATATTAATGGCATTGATGAATGCTGCATCTTTGAAAAATATTGCACCTGTTTCTCATTGGTTTTTTCCACATGGGGTTGATTTTTCGTATATTCTTTCTAACTCTGGAAATTATCGGGGAAACATTGAGATTGGAGGAGTAGGATATGATGTTGCGATTAAATCGGAAGTCATTTGGTTGGAAAATACTCCTATTATAGGAGTAATTTTCCGAGATATGTCTGTCATTGAACGGGCGCATACTGCTGAGCGTTATTTTGAACAACTTAAAAATAAATTTCTAACCAATATTTCGCATGAATTTCGTACACCGATGAATGCCATCATTGGATTTTCAGATTTACTCAAAGACTCTCCATTAAATGTATGGCAAGAGGAATACGTGCAAATGATGAGTCTGAGTGCTCAGTCTATGATGCGCAATATTGAAAATCTTTTAGAAATGATGCAGGTAGAAAGCGGAAGTATCCATGTTCATTCGGCATTGTTCAATCCCCTTGATGTATATGAAAATTTTGTCCAACAGTTTTTTGATGTAGCTCTTTCTAAAGAGATTAGCTTGATGTTTTTGATTGATCCGAATCTCCCTAAGACGATGATGGGAGATCAAGATAAAATTCTTGCGATTTTACGTAATTTAATTCAAAATAGTCTTAAATTTACTGCAAAAGGAGGACGGATATTGGTTGAAGTTCTCATTGTAAAAGAAGAAAATAATTTTATGGAAGTAGAATATGCAGTAAGTGATACAGGATGTGGTATTGAGCAAGAAAAAATGAAAACTCTTTTACGCCCTTTTGCTTCTGCTTGGGCAAATCAACACCGTGCACATGATGGATTGGGAATTGGGTTAGGACTTAGTCATAAATACGTTGATATGATGGATTCGCATTTGATGCTCGCCTCTGAATCGGGAAAAGGGTCACGATTTTCATATCGCATTAAACATCAAGTCAATGAAAAGGCATCATTTGATTTTGTTAAAGGCAGTAGAGCGGTTATTTATACATCTGAACATAAACTTACAGCACAGGGTGCATTACTATATAAATATTTAGAATTATTTCATATGGAGACAAAAAGTATTTATGATTTAGTTAATCCTATTTTACATCAAAGCGATGTCCTTTTTTTGGATATGCCAAATATCTCTAAATCACAAATTGATGCCATTAAATCAACGTATCCGCATTTAAATATAGTTCCTATTTTGAAACTTGATGATAAAAAATCAACCGATCTGTCGATAGAACCGGATCTTACAATCCTGAGGCAACCGATTTTACCCAATTCGCTGTATAAAATTTTGACAGTTATTTGGCGGACATTGCCAAAAGAGTTGATCGTACGTAGTCAAGAAATGCAACCTATCTCTCACGATGAGAATATCAAAATCTTGATAGCTGAAGATAACTTGATTAATCTTAAGCTTCTTGAGACGATATTACTTCACGAGCATTTTCGGGTTATTGCAGTTGATAATGGTCAAAAAGCGGTTGATGCTTACCTTAAAGAACATTTTGATTTAGTATTGATGGATATTGATATGCCGATTATGGATGGATTAATGGCAAATCGTCTTATCAAAGAGATTGATAAGCGTGATAAGCGAGGATTTGTTCCGGTTATTGCATTAACGGCTCATGCATTAGTGGGCGATCGTGAACGAATTATGGCAGCAGGATTGGATGCTCACTTGGCTAAACCGATCGATAAATATTTTCTTTTACAAATGATGGATCGGTATTTAAAAATAGCGCAACAAAAACGTCAAAGTAATGCTGTTTAATATTGATTAGTTTTTGCGTACTATACTCACAAATATATTATAATGCCGAAATTAAATCCCCCTTGAAAGAGGGGTAATCACAAGGATAACAATGAAGCGATATTATGCCGCTTGGATTTTAGGTGTATTGTTGAGTGCACAATGTGTATCAGCGGCTGTTTTAGCAACGGTAAACGGCGATGAGATTACCTCAGAAGAGGTAAGCAAAGTATTGATGGAAGGGACTCAAGGTCGTTTTGATTCTCTTCCTGCCGATAAACAAAATGAGTTACGTCAACGTATCATCGAGGGAATGATTGCCCAAGAGCTTGTGTACGATGATGCAAAACGGATGGGTGTTTTGGATTCAAAAGTGTATAAACAAGAGCTTGAAGCTTTGGTTAACCGTCTAAAAGTTCAATTGGCAGCAAAAGTATGGGAACAAGAGCAATTTGAAGCAATTAAAGTAGATCCAAAAGAAGTAAAATCGTATTTTGATACCAATCCGGATGAGTTTGTTGATAAAGAAAAAATTCGTGCACGTCATATTTTAGTAAAAACTGATGCGGAAGCGGATGCAGTGATCAAAAGTATGAAATCGTTGAGCGGCGATAAACTGAAAAATGAGTTCATTGCCCAAGCCAAATTGAAATCTACCGGGCCAAGTGCGGCGAAGGGGGGAGATTTAGGTTATTTCCCGCGTGGACAAATGGTACCATCTTTTAATGATGCGGCGTTTGCGATGAAAGAGGGGACTATTTCATCTACACCGGTGCAAAGTCAGTTTGGTTATCATGTCATCTATGTTGAAGATAAAAAAGCGGCAAAAAAATTGAGCTTTGATGAAGTGAAAAATTTTATCGAACAGCGTTTGAAAATGGATAAATTTAAATTGACCATGGAAAAAAAGATGGCTGATCTCCGTTCTAAAGCGAAAATCGTTTACACAAAATAATCTTCTTTACTTTCCCGCTTTTGCGGGAGAGCTTCTTCTATAATTAATTTCTATCGATCGCGTTCAAATCTTCAAACGCTACTTTCACCCGATTTACTAATGTTTTTTGTCCATCACGGAGCCATTTGCGCGGATCATAATATTTTTTATTCGGTTTCTCTTCACCTTCTGGATTTCCGATTTGCCCTTGGAGATAATCTTTGTATTTTTCGTAATAATCTTTAACCCCTTCCCACGTTGCCCATTGGGTATCGGTATCGATGTTCATTTTGATGACGCCGTAGCTGATCGCTTCGCGGATTTCTGCGTGGGTTGATCCTGAACCGCCGTGGAATACGAAATTGACCGGTTGCTCTGATATCGTACCAAATTTTTCTTGGATGTATTTTTGGGAATTGTCGAGGATAATCGGTGTGAGAACAACGTTGCCTGGTTTGTAAACACCATGGACATTACCGAACGATGCGGCGATGGTGAATCGGTTGCTCACCGCACTGAGTTTTTCATACGCATAGGCAACGTCTTCAGGCTGAGTGTAGAGGAGGGTGTTATCGATATTGGTATTATCGACACCGTCTTCTTCCCCTCCGGTGACACCGAGTTCGATCTCTAATGTCATCCCGATCTTATCCATACGCTTCATGTATTCTACGCAGGTTGCGACGTTCTCTTCGAGAGACTCTTCGGAGAGATCAAGCATGTGAGAACTAAAGAGGGGTTTACCGTATTGCTCATAATGTTTTTCACCGGCATCGAGAAGGGCATCTATCCATGGCAATAGCTGACGCGCAGCATGGTCAGTATGCAAGATAACAGGAATGCCGTATGCTTCTGCCATCATATGAGTATGAATCGCTCCGCTGATGGCTCCGGCAATAGCCGCTTGTTCATGCTCGTTGCTGAGCCCTTTGCCTGCATAGTAGCTTGCACCACCGTTAGAAAACTGAATAATTACAGGTGAATTGACTACCTTAGCCGCTTCGAGAACACCGTTGATTGAATCAGTTCCGACAACATTGACGGCCGGAAGAGCAAACCCTTCCGCTTTGGCAATATCAAATAATTTTTGGATATCATCGCCAAAGATCACTCCCGGCTTTATTACTTCTAAGATGCGTTTAGACATAAATTTTACCCCATAGTTTAAAGTGACGATATTATACTCTTAGAGCAATAATGTTAGAATTAAAAGAAAAGGGAGTTGCTTATGAGAGGTTTCTGGTGTTGTTTGATACTTTTCATGCACTCTCTTTATGCTGCTTCCAACCCTCTTTTATTTGGAGCATTGGTAGAACCCCTCCAAACAAATGCAGTTTTAATCGAAAAACTGAGCAATACGTCTGTTATGGAACCTAATAAATATCTTTTACGAAACTTTTTAAGTGGAGTGGAGGGGGTAATGCGTGTTGGGAATGGATTTACAAATACAAATGAAGTAGACAAGGATGCACTAAATAAATATTTACAAGAGTTACGTACACTGTCCAAGACTAAAGAATCGATAGACATGATGTATAAAAAGTCGTTAAATATTACTATTGAAAAATCAGATAAACAAGGGTTTGAAGAATTGGTTTCGATTCCGTTAGAACCTCTTCATCAACCGCGTATTCGTTCGGAAGTTATTGCTTTCTATCAAAAAAATTTCCCTAAAAATTCGATACAGAATATTGAGAAACTATGTGATGAACAAGCTTTAGAAGATAAAAGTATTCAATACGCGTTAGAGCAAGAAAAAGCCTATGAAGAACATTTACGGATATTGAAACGCTCGGAAGTATCTAAAATCAAACGAGCGTATAAAATTGGTTCTAGAAACAGTGTATTAGTGGTACAAGAACGCCGAGCTAATGGAGATATTGTTTTTGAAGCGGAAAATTTAAATCCTTATTTGGTGACATTATCTCTTGATTTTGGAAAACTGATTAATCTGAAAGCGAACCAAAAACTCCCATTCTTTATTGAATTGGCAGGAAAAGCGAAAAAAGAGGTGATTCGGCTGAATCCGTTAACTTCTTCTGCTGTTGATTATGAAGCTACATATGGGTGGGTAAAAGGCTCCGCTTTTGCTCAACATGATGATAGTTATCTTTATGCACTCCCTTTTGCAAAAGGGGCGAGCGTCCGTGTATCTCAAGGATATAACGGAGGGCTTTCTCACAAAGGGCTTTCTGCGTATGCTATCGATTTTTCTCTTCCGATAGGGACTTCACTTTATGCAGCTCGTGAAGGAGAAATTGTCGGGATTGATGTCAGTAGTAATCTTGGTGGAGCGAGTTCTGAATATCGTCCGTATATGAACTACATCAATATACGTCATGCTGATGGGACACTTGGTAATTATTACCATCTTAAACAAGGTGGATCCGTTGTTAAGATAGGTGATTATGTCAAAAAAGGGCAACTTATTGGCTATTCTGGAAATACGGGATATTGTACTGCTCCTCACTTACATTTTAGTGTTAGCATGGTTGATCCAGTATCGATGCGTCGACCTAAAAATTTACCGATTAAAATTCAAACTTTACAAGGAATCGTTACAAACCCACGCGAAGGCGATCGATATACGGTACAATAACTTAAAGAGAAAAAATTTACATTCAATATAATGAGGTTTAGAATGTTTGATACTGTCAAATCTAAAATTATTTTTACAACGTTGCTTTTTAGCTTTTTAGGGTTAGGGACTATATATTGGTACTTAACAACAACTTTTCATGACTTTTCTAATGAAACGGCCAAACGTTCCCTCAACATGTTGAGTAAGTCGATTTTTCAAACATTATCTGGAAGTATGTTGGCTGGTGATCCTGCAATTGTAGCGGAAGCAATTGCGAATGCTCAAAAAATTGAGGGTATCGAAACGTTAAAAATAGAAAAATCACAAGCAGTCATTGATTTACTTGCACCTGAATCAAAATTTACGGAAGAGCCATTAATTCGTGAAATTTTCAAAAGTAAAACCCCAAAAGTAATTGAAAATAAAGAGGGTACACATACAATACGTTTACTACAACCTCTTGTTGCTGAAGATCGATGTCTTGCGTGTCATACTAATGTTCAAGTAGGTGAAATTCTTGGTGTGATGGATTTAGTTATTTCTTTAGGAAAAAATGATGCTGAAATTAGTAAAACGGAAACGATTTTATTGATTGCATTGAGTGTTGTTGTTGTTGTTTTTGTCAGTATCTTGAATATCTTTTTTGGAAGAGAAGTTTTAGCTCCACTTGAAGGATTAAGAAATCGAATTCGTGCGTTGGTAAGCGGAGATAAAGATTTAACTAAGCGGCTTGAAGTAACTAAAAAAGATGAATTTTCTCAGGCTGCTTTTGCGGTTAATAATTTTGTTTCTATGGTACAAGAGACGGTTAATGAAGTTAAGGATTTAGGTTACCAAAATTCTATGATCGCAACAACGATTACTAACGCAACTCGAGCTATTTCTAATGGAGTAGAAAAAGAGCGTCAAATTGTAGAAGCTACAACTCAAAAAAGTCACTCAATTAAAGAAATTCTCTCCGGTGCAATTGCAATTTCAGAACAAACTCAACAAAATGTTGCCAATGCAAACGGTGAATTGCTTACGGCAAAAGATGCTTTATACCGTTTGGTGGTAGAAGTGGAAGGATATATTGAAAATGAGCATGAAATGTCTTCCCAACTTCTTTCTCTTCGTCAGGATGCAGATCAAGTAAAAAGTGTATTAGGGGTCATTAAAGATATAGCTGATCAAACCAACCTTTTAGCGCTTAATGCTGCGATTGAAGCTGCGCGAGCAGGAGAACATGGTCGTGGATTTGCAGTGGTTGCCGATGAAGTTCGTAAATTGGCTGAGCGTACGCAAAAAAGTTTGACTGAGATTGAAATTAGTGTTGGTATGATTGTACAAGCCATTAATGATGTCAGTGATAGAATGGGCGATAATGCCAAAAATATGAATGAATTAACAGTGATTTCACATGAAGTCGAAGAAAAAATTTCAGCGACATCTTTGGAAATGGAACGATCTGTCTCAGTAGCAGAGCGATCTTATAATGATTCAGTTGAAGTAGTGGGGCATATCGAATGGATTATTGGCAAAATTTCACAGATAAATGATGTTTCGGAAGGAAATCGTCATAGTGTTGAACAAATTGAGAGTGATTCGAAACAGCTACTTGAAGTTGCTAATTCACTTTCTGCACGTATTAACGAGTTTAAGAGCTAAAAACTCCAAGCCAAAGAGCATCGTTGCTGGTTGATATCACTCGATGTTTGGTATGTTTTGGAATAAAACAATAATCTCCAGCTACCAAATTTAGTATTTGATCCTTGATCTGGAGGCAAGCTTCTCCGGTTAATAACAATACCCATTCATCTTGTTTTTGATTATAAAATTCACCCGGTGTTGTGAGTGATGATCGGATTGATTCAATTTTGAGTGAATGGGTATGTAAAAGAGTTGAAAATATTTCACTGTTTGCACTAGGCTCTTTAGAGATGTAGAGGTTATTTACTAAAATCAAGAAGCACTCCTAAGTTAATGCATGATATCATTGCATTATTATAAAC
>NZ_JBAQPS010000016.1:0-10953 GCF_049305995.1 Sulfuricurvum sp. | reverse complement strand
GAGGTGCCTTTACAACGGTTGCCGAGATGGATGATGGTACCTATCCGAGCGCGCTTGGTGTCATGGTGAATGTATTGCAAAGTCTTGGAATTTTAGTTGATCAGAAATACAGCTATTTTGCATTTAAAAGCCTTGAATATATCTCGATGAAACTCATGAAGACACCGATCTATTATCCTACTCTTACTATCGAAGTGATTCGCTATCTGAAAAATCAACGGCTAATCAAAAGCAACTCAGAGAATCTATCAAGAATAACCGCCCCCCTGAATTACCCTTTTGTTCTCCTCAAAAATGATAACCTATTAGATCAATTTATCATTTGTGGCGAGAATTCTTGTTTTACATCGACACAACAAAAAGAGCAACTTGATGATTTAATCCTATCAACGTTATAATCAAAAAAATTAGGGAGTATTCAATGGGTGCAAAAAGAGCAATGGCTAAAGCTGAAATTAGCGAAGCTCTCGATCTCAAAGAAATTGTTCATGGAGATTGGCAAAAAAGTGAAGAAGTCAATGAAAAAGAACGACTTAAAAAAAGTAAAAAAGAAGAGCGATTACCGATTTGGGTGAAAAAATCGGTTTTAGAATACGAAGATGAACTAAAGAAATTACAAATAGAACTTCTAAAGCTTCAAAACTATGTCAAAGATAAAGGTTTAAAAGTTCTTATGATTTTCGAAGGACGAGATGCTGCCGGAAAAGGTGGTACTATTAAACGAATTACAGAGCATCTTAACCCGCGCGGCGCCCGTGTAGTCGCCCTTGATAAGCCATCAGATGTCGAAAAAACGCAATGGTATTTTCAACGCTATTCCAAATACCTCCCGAGTGCGGGTGAAATTGCTTTATTTGATCGTAGTTGGTACAATCGCGGTGGAGTTGAACCGGTCATGGGATTTTGTACTCCGCAAGAACATCAAGAATTTTTAAATCAGGTAAGCGAATTTGAACACATGCTTGTTACATCAGGAATTATTCTTTTTAAATTTTATTTTTCAGTATCCAAAAAAGAACAAGCCAAACGATTCCAAGAACGTAAAACCGATCCCCTAAAACAATTTAAGCTCTCTCCTGTGGATGCCAGATCACAAGCTTTATGGAATCAATACACTAGCATGAAATATTCAATGCTTCAAGCTTCTCATACCGAACATGCACCATGGATTATTATTCGTTCAGACAACAAAAAAAAAGCACGAATCAATTGTATAAAACATATTTTATCGTCTATTCAATATAACTCATTAAAACAGCTTGATTTGGTAATATCTAAAAAAATTTTGATTTGGGGTGATGAAGAGATAAAATTAATGGAGATGGCACTCCATCAAAAGAAAAGTAAAAAAAGGGTAGATCATTAACAATTTAGTAGGGAGTAATCTCCCAATAGTTAATGAAGAAAACTTAAAATTTCTTTTTCAATATTCTCTTTTTCAATGACCGTAGATTGGGTAATCGGTTTAGAAAAAAGCCCTTTGATCATTGCGGGGATCGGAGTGGAGGCTATTTTACTGATCGATTCAAGTGCATCGATATCATTCGCACCTTTTTCGCCACTTAAGGCATTAGCGATCGTTGGAGAGAACTTCGTCCACTCAGCCGTCGAATAAACAATAGTTTTTAACGGTTTAGTTGCACAGCAATCATATGCTTTAAAACAAGTAGCTGTATGCGGATCCATCAAATAACCGCTGTCAAATGCCTCTTTAATATATCCTTTCCCTTCAGCGCCGTTGCAATAGTCTGCTGCAAAAAGAGTTTGAATCTTCATTGTTTCATCATCACTGAGTGCATAAAAACGATTGGTTTCAAGAGCTGTCATAAGTTCTTTGGTTCGTTGACTTCCAAAGAAATCAAATAAAATACGCTCTACATTGCTTGAAATTAGAATATCCATTGCCGGAGATGTTGTAGCAACAACACTTTCACCACGCAAATCATAATGTCCCGTATTGATCAAACGAGTAAGGACATTATTTTCATTGGAAGCTATAATGATTTTTTCGACCGGAAGCCCCATTTTAAAGGCGTAATACCCACCAAGCGCATTTCCAAAGTTTCCGCTAGGAACATCAAGGTAAATTTTTTCACCCATTGTAATCACATTTTGACGAAGCAATTCAAGATAACTGTGAATATGATAGATGATTTGAAAAATAATCCGCCCGAAGTTAACTGAATTTGCCGCTGAAAGAGAGATGTTTTTAGTTTTTAAAGTATCTTTAAACGTTGCTGAAGCTAAAAGTTTTTTTAATGCACTTTGAGCATCATCAAAATCACCGTGAATTCCGATGACTTTAAGATTTTGTGCATCTTCGGTCACCATTTGAAGACGCTGAACATCTGATGTCCCTCCATCAGGATAGAGACATACCACACGGACATTCGCTCTATTTTTAAAAGTCTCCAGTGCTGCAGGCCCAGTATCACCACTGGTTGCCGCCAAAATGAGGTATTCATCTCCGCGCTTTTGGGCGATAGAACTGAGAACGACACCGAACGGTTGTAATGCCATATCTTTGAAGGCACGGGTCGGACCATGATAAAGTTCGCTGACGTATAGATCGTCACGCACTTTAACAACCGGTACAGGATTGATTGGATCATCAAATTTATCATATAACGACAATGCTTCATCAAGTATCGAATCATCAATATCAATTTCAAGTGTTGTCAATAAATCTTTAGCAAGTTCTTTATAAGAAGAGCTTAGATGTTTCGTAAGAAATGATTCACCTAAAAAAGGAAGTTCACTAGGAACATATAATCCGCCAAATGAGGCAATTGGACTTAAAATCGCCTCTGAAAAGGTAACCTGTTGAGGATGGATTCCGTCATTTCCGCGCGTTTCAATAAATTTCATCAGTGTCGCTTTGTAAAATTTTTGTAATTATAACAAAGACGCTATCAGTGGATGCTTAGAAAACAATCATTAAACAAAATATATTCTTACGATGGTATCTACTTAAGCACTGAAAAAATCTAAACTTTTAGATAAACAGTTAAATTATCTTCGAATGACATCACTCTCTTTAACCCATAAATTTTCTTCTGTAGTTGTAGGTTGCCATACACGATTTACAAAATAACCGGTAATATGAACCCATCCACCTGAAGGTGAACCTGCCGTAAATGATCGACGATCTTCCCATGTATCAATTTTAGAACCTCCGGGAGAATTATAGATGGGAGCATTACCTGATATTCTGTAGGCAGACGATCCCCCTTTTTTAGGTATTGGAGTATTTGTAACTGCTATCGGAGTTTTAAATTCCGATACGGTTGAGTTCTTCGTTTTTTCAGGAATAACACTACTTTGAGTTGCTGTTTTCATCATTTTTGGCGGTATTAATTTACGTGATTGTTCTTTTAATTTTATTGTTTGAGCTTCATTTTCAGCTAATTTTTGCTGAAGAGCACGATTAAGCTTTTCAGTAGCGTCATTCGATTTAAGAATTACTTTTTCTATAATCTTTTCTTGTATCACTGGGCGATCTTTATAGACTACTTTTTCTATGATTTTTTCTTTGACAACACTAGAGGAAGAATTATTCTTAAGAATCGCAATTTTTGTCTGAGCTGCTGAGAGTTCACGTTCTAAAGCTGTGATTTTATCTGTTGGCTCAACAATTTTAGTTACAACTCTCTCTTTGGAAGAGGGCATTGTTTGCAATTTTTGAATATATTCATTCGCATGAGCAAGTTCAATTTGAAGAGCTTTGATTTTATCACTTTGATCGTTTATCGGAGTGGTTTTTGGAGATAACGGTACATTTGTTAAAGTTTTTGATGCTGAATTTTTATACTTCTCTGCTAATGCTTTTGCATCATTCAACTCTTTTACGAGCTGAATTTTTTCTTTGGACACCTTTGTAATTGAATTTTCCAACTGTTGAACTTCTAATTTAGTTTTTTCCAATGAAGAAGTTAATTTTTGCCGTTCAATTCGACTTACTTTTTCACGATTGGTTTGAGCTAAAAGTCGGTCATTTTCATTTACAGCATCTCGATACCCTTTATCTCGATTATTTAACGTTTTTTCCAAACTTTGAATAACACCACTTTTTTGGGTAAGTTCACGTTCTATTTCAGTATTTTGTTTTTTTAATCGAGAAAGTTCCTTATTGGTTTGATCCAACTGCAATTTGAGAGTAACAATACGCATTTGATAAGGTTTAATTTTTTCTTCACTGGAATTTGACTTTTCCGTACTATGATCTTCATATGTTGAAGGATGTTTGGTGATTTCAGTTGCACCGAATAAATAGAGTATGCTAAGCATACTCAGTAAAATGGATTTCACATTAATCCTTTTTTTACTAATTTTACACCCATTTCCAAATGATGAGTATAGGGGAATTGATCAAATACAGCCATTGCGGTAATTGTATGGGTTTGAGAGAGAATTTCTAAATCACGATACAACGTTTCAGGGTTGCATGAAATATAAAGGAGATGATCAAACCGTGCTGCAAAGGCACACGGTTCTTCCCCCAATCCTGCACGAGGCGGATCGACAAAAAGGGTTTTGAGATGATAATCAGATACTTGAAGACCTTCTAAACGGCGAAATTCACGGATACCGTCGAGAGCTTGGGTAAACTCTTCGGCGGATAGACGGACGAATTCTATATTCTCGATACTGTTAAGTTCCATGTTCTGCTTTGCGGCATGAATAGAAGCTTTAGAAATCTCCGTTGCCAATACTCGATCAAATTTTTTCGCAAATGGAATTGTAAAATTGCCCGCACCGCAATAAAGTTCGAGCAGATCACCGCCGATTCCGTCCAACTGGGAAAGTGACCACTCGATCATCTGCTCATTCACTCTTGGGTTTGGCTGAGTGAAACTGTTTTCGATATGGATGTAGCGATATTTTTTGCCTGTGATAGTAAGCGTTTCAGTAATGTAATCGCGACATAATATCTCTTTTTGTTTACGGCTACGACCGATGATATAAATGCCAAGTCGTTCTTGTAAAATGATTGCTTTGGTTTTCCACTCCTCATCCAACGCTCGATGGTACAAGAGGCTTACACACACTTCACCGCTTGATGAAGAGAGAAAATCAACCCCGAAAAGTTTATATCCTATCTCCAAATTGTTCACTTCAACTAACAACCGCTCCATCACAGAAGCAATAGTAGAAGAGACAATCGAACATTTGTCGATCATCACGGAACCTTGCCGATCGAGACGGCTCATAGCGTATGAAATGGCTCCATCATTATGATAAATCTTAAACTCGGCACGGGAGCGATAATTTTGTTTCGGAGAGTGGGCGATAACTATCTCACCTTTGTAAAAAGGGATGAACATCTCACGTACTAAACTCAGTTTATGGTTTAGCTGACCTTCATATCCTGCCTCATAATCACGACAACTGCCGCAAATTCCAAAGTATTCACACTGCATTTCGACCCTTATTTAACACTGGCGATTAGATTGCCAATCAGCAGATTCCATCCGTCAACCATAACAAATACAAGGATTTTAAACGGCATTGAGATCATGACGGGCGGGAGCATCATCATACCCATCGACATTAATATCGAAGCAACCACCATATCAATAACTAAAAACGGTAAAAAAAGCAAAAATCCTATCTCAAATGCCGTTTTAAGTTCACTGATCATAAATGCCGGTATTACGATCGTCAAAGGTACTTCTTTGATCGATTGAGGATTTTCCATGTGACGAATCCGTAGAAATAAAGCGAGATCTTTCTCCCTCGTATTACGTATCATAAAATTTTTAAACGGATCGGTTGTTTTTTCAAATGCTTCATCATAGGTGATTTTTTCTTCACTGTAGGGTTTGATCCCCTCATCATATGCTTTGGTGGCGACAGGTTCCATCACAAAGACCGTTAAAATAAGAGCAAGCATAACAAGTAATTGAGTTGGTGGAACCTGTTGTGTCCCCAAAGCTTGGCGTAAAAAGCCAAATACGATAACAAAACGGGTGAAAGTAGTCATCACTAACACTAAACTCGGAGCTAAAAAAAGTACGGTTAAAACCAGTAAAACATTGAGCGAGCTCACAATCTCTTCTGGAGATTCCGGAGCAGTGAGATTGAAATTCATTGCCGGTACCTGTGGATCAGCACCCCATAAAATATAAGGGATTAAAAGAAATAAGAAGAAAAAACGCCCCAAACCGATGCTCCCAAAATAAAGAGATGATAATACCATAGACTAAGGGTGGTTCTCGTTAAAATCTGATAAAATATCGCGAATAACTATCAGGAGCATTTATGTCCAACTCTCTCTCTATCGTGATTTTAGCTGCCGGAAAAGGGAGCCGTATGAAATCGCTTAAAGCAAAAGTATTACATAAAATTTGTGGACGTGAGATGCTTTATTATAGTATCAAGGCAGCAAAAGAGATTACCGATGATGTTATCGTCGTTGTTGCCCACCAAAAAGATGCCGTCATAACCTCAATGGAAAAATATTTTACAGGGTTGACATTTGTTACTCAAGATGCTGAAAACTTCCCCGGAACGGGAGGTGCGATGATGGAGGTAAAACCGCGCTACGATGACGTATTGGTTCTAAACGGTGATATGCCTCTCATTACACGTTCTTCCATTGAAAAATTCCTAGCCAATCCTGCTGATATTGTGATGTCGGTTATCCCTTTGGATAATCCATCAGGTTATGGACGTGTTGTCATCGAAAATAACCAAGTATTACGAATTGTCGAAGAGAAAGATGCCTCTGAGAGCGAAAAAACAATTAATACCGTCAATGCGGGTGTCTATGCATTTAAACACCATGTATTACAAACCTATATTCCCCGCCTCTCCAATGCAAATGCTCAAAAAGAATATTATCTTACTGACGTGATCGAAATGGCACGCAACGACGGCTTGAACATTGCCCCTCTCTATGTCGAAGAGGTAGAATTCAAAGGGGTAAACTCGAAAAATGATCTCACCAATGCCGAAATCATTATGATGGAACGTCTGCGCCGAACGTGGATGGATGCAGGGGTGATTATGCAGCTTCCTGAAAGCATTTACCTCGAAGAAGGGGTTCAGTTTGAGGGAGAATGTGTCATCGAAAACGGTGCCCGTCTGTGCGGCAACAGCCTGATCGTCAACTCTCATATTAAAGCCCACAGCGTGATCGAAGATAGTGTTATTCGAGATTCGGATATCGGTCCGTTAGCGCATATTCGTCCCCTTAGTATAATCGAAGGAACCCATATCGGTAACTTCGTCGAGGTGAAAAAATCAACCCTCACGGGGGTCAAGGCGGGACATCTCAGTTATCTTGGCGATGCTACTATCGATACAGGAAGCAATATTGGAGCTGGAACCATTACTTGCAATTACGATGGATTAAAGAAATATCAAACGATTATCGGTAAAAATGTTTTTATCGGAAGCGATACTCAGCTCATCGCCCCTATCGAAATAGCCGATAATGTTATGATTGCTGCAGGAACTACTGTTACATCTGGGAAATATGAGAGTGATATCCTCATTCTTAGTCGTCATCCAATCAAAAAAATTGCTGGATTTTTTACCAAATTTTTCAGTAAAGGGAAATAATGTATATCCCGATAAATCTTTTAGCGGGTAAAAAAATCCTTCTTGGTGTGACAGGATCAATCGCAGCGTATAAAGCACTTGAATTGCTCCGCCTTTATATTAAAGCAGGAGCTGAAGTACGAGTTGTTATGACTCCTGCGGCAAAAAAATTTGTAGCACCACTCAGTTTTGAAGCTCTTAGTCATAACCGTGTTCTTGATGACACCAACGAGTCATGGGCAGATGATTTCAATCACATTAAAATTACTCAGTGGGCAGATCTATTTGTTATTGCTCCCATAAGCGCGAATACCATTGCTAAGCTTGCCAACGGTATTGCTGATACGATCCTGACCCAATGCGCTCTTGCCTATCCGGGAATTAAACTTTTAGCTCCCTCCGCGAATACGAATATGATTCAAAATCCGATGATACAAGCATCCCAAAAAATGCTCGCTATCGCTAACTATGAAATAATCGCGACACAAACCAAAGAGCTAGCATGTCAAGTGGTAGGAGATGGTGCGATGGCTGAACCTCTGGAGATTTTTTGGCATTCATCTCGTACATTACTCAAAAATGATTTTTGGTTGGATCGACGCGTCATCGTCACCGGTGGAGGGACGATCGAAAAACTTGATGATGTTCGCACGATCAGTAATCGCTCCAGTGGCAAAATGGCCTCCGCCCTTGCGACGGCACTATTTTTACGGGGAGCAGACGTAAATCTTATCGCTACCCGTTTTGACGAAGCTCTCCCTGACTCCATTCACACCATTGATGTTGAAAGTTCCGAAGAGATGGGAGAGTACCTCACCGATTCACTCCGTATCGCTAAAAAAGGGAAACTTTCAAAACCTTCACTGATTCACGATGAACCTATCACCCTGATCCAAAAAGAGCCTTTTTTGTTTATGGCTGCTGCGGTCAGCGATTATATTCCGACTCATCCTCAAAATGGAAAGCTCAAAAAAGAGATGTTGGGAGAATCATGGAGTATCGAGATGAAACAAAATATCGATCTCCTGAGGGAGTGTAGTAAAGAGGGAATTAAAACCATCGCGTTTAAAGCTGAAACTGATCCTTCTGTCGCAATCCAAAATGCAAAAAAACTTTTGATGAATAAAGGGGTAAATGCAGTATGCCTCAATATTATTGATGAAAATAATCCTTTCGGAAGTAATACTAATCGTATCGATTTCATTACAACGCAAGAGATTGTCAATTTACCTAAAAATGATAAATTATCTCTATCCTTCATGATTTTAAATCAAGCTGAGACTCTATGAATAATCGTCCGAATCATATAGCAATCATTATGGATGGTAACGGTCGTTGGGCTGAATCGAAAGGGAAAAACCGTTCTTTTGGGCATGAAAAAGGGGCGGAAAGTGTCCGAACCATCACCAGTTACTGCGCTGATCATCCTGAGATTAATCGTCTCAGCCTTTATGCGTTCAGTACCGAAAATTGGAAACGCCCAAAACTTGAAGTAGAATTTTTGATGAAATTGCTTGAAAAATACCTCAAGAATGAACGAAAAAATTATTTGGAAGGGAATATACGTTTTGAACCGATCGGAGATCTTTCTATATTTTCAAAATCTCTGCGTAAGGTAATTGATGATCTTCAAAACGTAACAGAAGGCTGTAATGGTCTGGTTCAAAGTTTGGCATTAAATTACGGAGGACGTGATGAAATTGTCCGTGCGGTCAATGCCTTATTTCCTCGTATACCTATTACTGTCGAGTTGCTGAATAACGCACTTGATTGTCAACATGATATTGATCTACTCATCCGTACTGGCGGAGATCATCGACTCTCCAACTTTTTATTATGGCAAGCTGCCTATGCAGAACTTTTTTTTACTAATACGTTATGGCCAGAATTTACCTCTGCTGAATTGGAAAGCATTATTAAAAAATTTAAAACCGTTGAAAGACGTTTCGGAGGATTAAACTGATGGAATTATTCATCATATTTATTCTAGGAATCATAATCGGTTCATTTTTAAATGTTCTTATTATACGAATTCCACTGAATCAAAGTGTCTCTTTTCCCGCATCACATTGTATGCATTGCAAGACACCTTTACGGTTTTATCACAATATTCCAATTCTATCATGGGTTTTTTTACAGGGACGCTGTGCTTTTTGCGGTGAAAAAATATCAATTCAATATCCATTTATAGAAGTCATGAGTGGTCTTGTTTTCGTTTTCAGCGTCATCAAATTAGGAGTAACTATCCACTCATTTGGGATAGCATTAACATTTGATCTCCTCTTAGTTCTCTCAGTGATTGACTACCGCTACAAAATGGTTCCTGATAGTATTAATCTTACTGCACTGAGCATTGCTATTTTGAGTGCGACTTCATTCGGGCATCTAGGTTATAATTTTACCAATGCCCTTTTATTTGCCGGTGGATTTACACTCCTTCGTTTTTCTCTCTCCTATATTATTAAAAAAGAGGCGATGGGAGAAGCGGATATTATGATTGCTGCAACAATAGGTGCATTATTGGGTGTACAACTTGGCTTGGTTGCAATTTTCGTAGGTGCAGTGCTCGCTCTTCCTGTTTTATTATTAACACAAGGTAAGAATGAAGATTCCAAACAACTCCCTTTTATCCCATTTCTAGCAATGGGATGTTGGATCGTTTTGATGTTTGATACCTATGTAAGCACATATTTGGTGGGGTTATATGGATAAATTACACCGTTATATTTTGTCGAATCTATCGATTCTTTTTTTCTCGATTTTTCTCCCGCTGTTTGCAATTGCTTCGGTTATTTTTATGATCAAGCTCGCTACGTATACAGCGGTGATTCAGCTTAGTATCGCTGAAATGGGGAAACTTTACCTCTTTGTTTTACCTGAGTTGCTTTTTTATACCCTTCCAATCGCTTTTGTCGTCGGGGGAGCACTCACTCTATATCGTCTATCAAACGATAATGAGATGATCGTGGTTTTTTCACTCGGTATATCCCCATCGTATATTGCAAAAGTTTTAGCACGTCCTGCATTGCTTCTCTCTATTTTGCTTTTTGTTGATTTTGTGGTGATTACCCCTTATATCAAAATTATCTCCGGAAACTTTTTAGATAAAAAAAGAGCTGAAGCCAAGTTTAACTTAACTGCATCAGAATTCGGTCATAATTTCGGTGACTGGATGCTCTTTATCAATCAAAGTAATCGTATATCTCATACCTTTGGGGATGTTGTCCTTTTTAATAAAGAGATGAAAGATGAAATCCTTATTACAGCTGAAAAAGCAGAACTTATTAACAATCAAGGGATCTTACAACTGCGCTTAGAGAATGGTCAAAGCTACAGTTATAATAATGATCTTCTTAAAACTATGCTCTTTAAAACTGCTTATATTAATGATATGTTAAGTAGTAATCC
>NZ_JBAQPS010000015.1:0-9904 GCF_049305995.1 Sulfuricurvum sp. | reverse complement strand
TTGATCCTTGCTCTTTGTTTTTATAGGGATTTATAATGGATTTTGAAAAATTGTAGTCGTCTCTCATTGTCCGATTTTTTGTTTTGTTTGTATGTAGATTATTTTAGCAAATTCATAAAACTCTTTTGCTTCTGTGATAGATGGTTTTCCGTTGGGCATCAAGCCGAAATCTCCGGGATAGCGCGATTCGATAAGAGTTCATCGAGGGTATGAAACAGATCGGTATCATCGCATACCAATTCCGATTTATTGAGGTCGAAGAGTTTGTTGAGTGAATGAATTTTCGGGACATTTTCACCATTTTCTTCCATGAGTGCTTTAAAAGCTTTTTCGATTGCCTGCTGAGAATGAAACGCGACGAGATGGGTTAGATGAGGTTGTGAGAGGATTTGTTCGATGACATCAAGATCATCCGAGGCGGCTTGGAGCCATGCTTGGCTAAGCCGATTCATAAAGTTTGACCCCTTTGGTTGTGATCTCTCTCGAAAATGAACTGTTCATAGCGATAAACTCTCGGTGCATTGCCTTGGTATGGACGATCAAATCGGTGGGATGGGTTCGGACAATATTTTCCAACGCTTTTGCGACTTTGAGATAGATGCGGTTTTTTTCGCCCCAGTTTTGAGGGATAAACTCATCATCTGTCACAACGTATAAATCAATATCACTGTTTTCCGTAGGCTCACCATAGGCATAGCTTCCGAATAAAACGACCTGCATGGGATTAAGAGGCGTTAGTTGAGTGATGATTTGATCTTTGAGTGTGTTGGTTAACTTCATGAAAAGATTATAACAGATTTTTGATTTCTCTACGGATAGAACCGCATTTGCATACCCAAAAATAGTATATACCAAAGGGGACTTATGACGATTGACGTCAATCTATGCCGTGCTGATGAAACATTTTTAGCGGATATCGAAGAGATTATGGAAGATACGATGGTGCAGATGTTTATCCTCCATCCCAAAACGATTTCCGAAATCGAGGAAGCCCAAGAGATTGCGGATGAATATGAGAGTATCTTTTACTCTGTTCCCCTTTCTCTGCAAGATAACGCGGGTAGCAAGTGTGTCGCCTATTCGATCTCTAGTGAAGCTGATAGTATGCTCCTGCCCATTGAAAAGCCGATAGTCATCGATGCTGAATTATTGGATGATGAGATGATCACGAAACTGGGCGGATCAAGAGGGATTATCCTCAACCCGACTCGGGAGTACACTGCGTTAGAGGGATTTTATCTCGCGATGGGGATCGGCAATGTCAGGGCGTTTGAGACAGAGACCCTATCACAGATGAGTATGGATAAAATCGTCCTCCAAAGCACCTATCCGAATCATGGGTTTGAGGAGATTATGGAGTGTGTTAAGGTGATCTCTAATGCGATGTTTCGACCCGAGCAGAGCATTATCGCCCGAGCGACGAAAAGTTCACTCGAACTGTTCGGATTTCGTAAATAATCAGCACGCCAATACTTTAATAACGTCTACCCCTTGAGGGACGAGACATAAAAAACTATAGGTTTCATGTCAGATGATTCCACAATTAAAAATTTTGAGTTAAAATCAGTTTTTAATCATCTTCTATGTCATCAATCATAGAAGATGGTAGTATCTTCTTCGGTTTCAATCCCAGTTTCCGCATCGACTCGACACGTCGGATCAAATTACCTTTTCCACTGCTAAGCTTATTCATCGCCCCCTCGTAGCTCTTTTGGGTACGTCCGATTTGCTCGCCGATTTTCTCCATATCCTCGACAAACGCCACCAGTTTCTCATACAGAGCTTCGGCAGATTCGGCAATCGCTTTAGCATTGCGTTCTTGATACTCGCTTCTCCAGATGTGCTCAATGGTACGAAGAGTTACAAGCAATGTCGAAGGGGAAACAACGACGATATTTTGCTCATACGCTGTTTTGAAAAAGGTGTTGTCCTGTTCCAAAGCGAGGAGAAATGCCCCCTCTATAGGCATAAAGAGCAACACGAAATCGAGTGTTCGTACTCCGCTGAGCTGTTCGTACCGTTTGCCGCTTAACCCTTTGATATGAGCATGGATCGAGAGAAGGTGTTGCTTGAGGGCATGAGCACGTTCTTCGTCATTTTCGGCACGGATAAAGGCATCGTACGCAACGAGCGAAACTTTGGAATCGATAATGATATCTTTGTTCTGAGGGAGATGGACGATCACATCGGGTCGGAATTTTTTTCCCTCTTCATCACTCAGTGTACTTTGGATGTCGTACTCATGCCCCTCACGCAGACCCGATTCTTCGAGTATTCGCTCCAACACGATCTCTCCCCAGTTTCCTTGGGTCTTATTCTCTCCTTTGAGTGCTTGTGTGAGGTTGATCGCATCTTGGCTGAGCCGTTCGTTGAGAGTTTTGAGGCGGAGGATTTCATCTTTGATACTTTGACGCTCTTTCGCATCGTGGATAAACTGCTCTTTGCTCTGGGTTGAAAATTGGGCTATCTGCTCACGAAACGGTTTAAGGAGTAAATCAAGCCCTTTGGTATGCGCTTCATCAAACGTTTTCGCTTTTTGCTCGAAAATCTGCGCTGCGAGTTGTTCAAACTGCACTTTCATCTGTACTTTGGCTTCATCTAGGAGGCGAAGTTTCTCCTCATAGGAGCGTGAAGACTCTTCGTGGCGGGTATGGAGTACCGCGTAATCGCGTTCTAATGAGTGATACTCCCTTTGGGAATTATCAAGATCAATTTGGATTTTTGATTTGAGGGTTTGTTCCTGAACATAGAGTTCTTGGAGTTGTAGTGCACGCGCTTCGAGGAGCGCGTAGTGTTGGCGGGATTGATTCCACATCCATCCGAGTGTTCCGGCGGCTATAAAGCCTAAAAAAGTTGTTATTTCGTATATCATAAGAGTGATTATAGCCCACGTGAGCTAAGAGGGAAAAAAGTTGGCAAATTGCCCTATTTTTTCTCCCCCAATGCCGTTCCCAAATATCCCAACGATCCTACCGCACCCGCAAGACTTTGCTGCCAGTCGGCTGGCATAAAGACCACCTTTGAATTGCTCGATTCGCTCAGTTTTTTAACACTGTCGATATAGCGCTGTGCAAGGAGAAAATGGGGTGCCGTCTCTCCGCCAACAAGCCCTTGCGACACGATAACCATCGCTTTACGATCCCCGTCTGCAAGTTCCACTTTCGCCTGAGCTTCGAGTTTCGCCGCTTCAAGTTTCCCTTGTGCGTCCAAAATCGCCGCTTCTTTCATCCCTTCTGCTTTGGCAATCGCCGCTTTTTTCTCTCCATCTGCGATCATAATCGCCGCTTCACGCTCACGATCCGCCGCCGCTTGACGCTCCATCGCCTCTTGGAGGTTTTGGCTTGGACGGATATCCTGCACTTCCAGATTACCCAATGTCAGCCCCCATCCGCTGAGTGAATCACGAATTTTTTCTGCTACTTGTGCTTTGATTTGATCCCGCTGAGAAAGAGACTCATTGAGTGTCATCCCACCGATCACCGCACGAAGGGTCGTCGTGGTCATATTTCCCACCGCACTCTCGAAATTGCTGATCGAATATGACGCTTTCCCCGGATCGGTGACGCGGTAAAAAACCACCGCGCTGATGATAACGACGGCATTATCTTTTGTAATTACCTCTTGTTCGCGCGTTTGCTGGATCAGCTCTTTGGTGACGATTTTATACGCGACAATATCCACAATCGGGATCAGCAAATGCAAGCCCGGTAACAAAGTCGTATGGTATTTACCCAGCCTCTCGACGACCCACTCTTCCCCCTGAGGAACAATACGAACCATTTGCGAGAGCGTATACACCACCGCAACCATTAACACTAACGGAAAAATTAGACTTGCATCCATACTATGTCCTTTGATTAAATTTTTTCGACGATAAGCGAATTGCCGTTTAATTTGACAATCCGTATTTCAGCATTAACTTCGATGACGCCATCCACACTCACCGCAGGCCAATGACGTCCGCCGAGCACCGGTTCATAGAGAGACACTTCCCCCTCTTGGTGGGGTGAAAGTTCTGTTAATGCCATACCTTTGATCCCGACAAACTCATTGTGGGTTCCTACGGAGTCTTGAGTATCATCCCCCATCCCCCGCTTTTTAAACACAACCGCCCCGATAATCATAAACACCGAAGCGATAATCAACTGCCAAAATAGCGATTCGGGGAGGAAAAACGATACCGCCGCCGCCGCTAAAAACCCTACCCCCGCAAACAAAGCAAAAAAGGTAGGAATCATCATTTCAATCACAAAGGCGATCACCCCGAAAATAAGCCAAATATAATAGGACATTCCTTACCCCTGCACTTCGATAACAGCATAACGTTTTTCGAGTGCCGTTAGCTCTTCAAATTTAGGACCATTTATCAATTTTAAAAAGATACCAAAACCGATGATAAACAAAGGCACTTCTAATTGTCCACTTGTGAGATACAAAATAATTCCGCCAATGGTCACACTTTCGCATATCGCCCATAATATAAATAATAATGTCATATATCTAGCAAAAAAAGGAGGTTGATCTGGAAACTTTGTATCTTCTGTTTTTTTAAACATATCATCTGATGACAACATCTTTTGACGTATATATCGAATAATACCAACCGCTACCAAAGCATATGCAAATATCCCATACGTTAGTGTTGTTAATGTTGAAGCATCATTAATAACGGGAGGGATAGGAGCGTTCAAATGTATAAATACAATTACGACACCATACATAAAACTACCCATTAACATAACAAAATGAATCATCCGAAAGGCTCGAAGTTTTTCACGAATCAAAGAATTTGTATCTATCATTCTATCCCTTTTTAATATAAGTCCCACAGCATACCGCTTCAATACTTACGCTATAATAAACTAAAAAAAACGAACACTAAATGAAAATATCCCCTAATTCTCCCTGCCCCTGTCACAGCGGTGAAAAATACAAAAAATGCTGTCTTCCTTACCATAAGGAGATTCTCCCCTCCAATGCAAAAAAACTGATGCGCTCACGATACAGCGCCTTTGCTCTGAGATTGTGTGATTATATTATGACAACAACCCATCCGAACAATCCCGATTACAACGAGGATAAAGAGCGTTGGAGAGAAAGTATTTTGGAATTTTCTCAAAATACTCAGTTTTTAGGGTTGAGAATTCTCGAATTTATAGATGGAGAGGACGAAGCGTTTGTAAGCTTTGAAGCACGGTTGGATGGCGGTATCCTCAAAGAGAAAAGCCGCTTTTTAAAAGTAGAGGGGAAATGGTTATACATAAATGGTGTATTTACTTCAGTGGATCACCGTTGATAACGAGGCGGAACCCCGTCTCATTCGAAGCAAAATCGGGGCGTGAATACCCCCGAAATGCACTGCGAAGGCACATATATCCGGTTTTGTAACTGCCGCCGCGACGTACTTTGAATGACTCACCCTCGGCTCCGCCGATGCGGGGACTTCCATCACTCGGTGCACCGTTGTAGTTGGCAAAAAAGTCATCTTCGCACCATTCCCACACATTCCCCATCAAATCGTGAATTCCCAACCGATTGGGGAGTTTTGTACCGACCGTCGCTGTCCGAATATTGGCGGTATATTCATAGATCGCATAATCATCCAGTATTGCTTCGGAATCACCGAATGTAAAGCGGGTATTACCTCCCGCTTTTGCGACATATTCCCACTGCGCTTCTGTTGGTAATGCATAAAAGCGTGTTTTGCCTTCATAACGGTTGATTAGTTCGACATACGCTTTGGCATCAAACCAGCTTACCTGCTCTGCGGGATGGCGGCGAGAGTTCTCTTCTTCGACTTTATCATTTTTAAAATACGATGGATTTACACGAGTCAGTTTAAAATATTGCTCTTGTGTTACGGGATATTTTGCGATCCAAAATCCGTTAATTTTGACAGAATGAGCAGGAGATTCGACCTCTCCTCCCTCATTGTACTGCGAATTACGTCCCATCATAAACTCTCCGCCGTCAATATAGAGAAACTCCATCCCGATTGAGTTTGTAAAATCTCTTTTAATCTCTTCGACAGGTGCAACGGAGACTTCTTCCACTTTCTTTTTTAGAAAATCAAACAAAATGAACCTTTTAAAATGATGCTTATTACATTTTTAAGAGTAACTGTAGCAAAAAGCGTTCACATCTTGATCTGTGTTTCTTCGATTTGAATCTTTTGGGATAAAATCTATTGTATGAAACTCTTTTTTTTGATCCTGATATTCCTCTCAACATTATCCGCAAAAGATATTGATCTTTATGCAACACTGGGATTAGTATCACACCATTTTAATACCGATGAACATGGCAACAAATACAACGAAAATCATAATGCCTACGGAATCGAAGCAGTATTGGATCAGCGCTACATTTTAGCCTATCTCCATTTTACCAATTCGCGCGATAAGACAACCGATATTGTTGCTATAGGATATCGGTATGAGATTATCGATTCATTCGGTATTTACGGAGTCGTAGGGTATCAGCATGGCTATTGTTTTGATGGATTAAAATCGGTAGAGTGTACCGAAGGAGCGGACAATACAGGTGTAGCTTTTATTCCGATGCTTTATTACCGCCATAAATATTTTGTTCTCGACTTTATAACGCAAGGAAGTATGATCGGTCTCAAACTCAATCTTAAACTTTATTAAGCACATTATTTTCGTAAAAATACCCTTTCTTGACAACCCGATGCGCTATAGTTTATAATGTCAGAATAAAACAATGACCTGTCAATGACATCTCACCTAAAACTCGCCGATCAAATCCACACACGTTAAGGCATTCTACGCATGAGCGATACCGCAAAAACTTCTCGAAATAACTCAAAGAACCGTACTCACATCCCAGTTGATGGCTTTACTATCGAAGCACTTCGTACCAAAAAGCTCGAAGATCTCTTGGAAATTGCCGCGTCATTAAATATCGAAGACCCCAATGAGCTCAAACGTCAAGATTTGATTTTTGAAATTCTCAAAACACAGGTTCAGCAAGGGGGATTCATCCTCTTTACGGGAATTTTGGAGATTATGCAAGACGGCTACGGCTTTTTGCGTGCTGTCGATCAGTCTTTTAGTGACTCGATGCACGATGCCTATGTTTCCAGCACCCAAATCCGTCGTTTTGCTTTGCGTAATGGGGATATCGTAACAGGTCAAGTACGTGCTCCGAAAGATCAGGAGCGTTACTACGCCCTCCTCAAAGTTGAAGCGATCAACTACCTCCCACCCGAAGAGTCGAAAAAACGTCCCCTCTTTGAAAATCTAACCCCGCTTTATGCGCTAGAGCAAATCAAACTCGAATATCAGCCGACCAAACTTACCGGTCGTATGATGGATCTTTTTGCCCCTATCGGTAAAGGGCAACGGGGTCTTATCGTTGCACCTCCGCGTTCAGGTAAAACAGAGCTTATGAAAGAGATTGCTCACGGTGTTACCAGCAATCATCCTGAAATCGAACTCATGGTTCTCCTTGTGGATGAGCGTCCCGAAGAGGTAACCGATATGGAACGCTCCGTCAAAGGAGAGGTGTACAGTTCAACGTTTGATGAACCGGCTAAAAACCACGTCAAAGTGGCCGAAATGGTGATTGAGCGGGCTAAACGACGTGTTGAGCTTGGCAAAGACGTCGTGATCCTTCTCGACTCGATTACCCGTCTCGCCCGTGCGTACAATACCGTGACCCCGAGCTCAGGAAAAGTTCTCTCGGGTGGGGTAGATGCCAATGCACTCCATAAACCGAAACGTTTCTTCGGAGCGGCGCGTAACATCGAAAACGGCGGAAGTTTGACCATCATCGCTACCGCCCTCGTCGAAACGGGAAGTCGTATGGATGAAGTTATTTTCGAAGAGTTCAAAGGGACTGGTAACTCCGAGATCGTCCTTAGCCGTAAAATTTCCGATCGTCGTATCTTCCCGGCTATCGATATTCTCAAATCAGGAACTCGTAAAGAGGAACTCCTTCTTGGAGCAGAAATATTGCAAAAAGTATTTGTTCTTCGCTCAATGCTGCATAAACAAGAGGATGAAGTCGAAGCACTCCGCTTCCTCTACAACACCATGCTCAAAAGCAAATCGAATATCGAATTTCTTGATAGCATGAATGAGTCAAGCAAATAAGATGAGAGTTGGTGTCTTTGATAGCGGTGTCGGAGGCTTAAGCGTCGTTAAGTCGCTGTTGGAGCATAAACTCTTCGAAGAGATTATCTACTTCGGAGATACCGCCCGTGTCCCTTACGGGGTCAAAGATCAAAACACGATCATCCGCTACTCTCTCGAAGCTCTCGAATTTTTTAAAAACTTTGAAATCGATTTGCTCATCACCGCGTGCAATACTGTTAGTGCCTATGCTCTCGATGAGATGAGAGAGCATAGTGACTACGATGTTATCGGAGTGGTCGATCCTGGGGTATTAGCCCTTAAAAATGCGATTCCCGATACCAATGCCAATATCCTCATTTTAGGAACGAAAGCGACGGTTAAATCGGGAGCCTACGAAAAAGGGCTACATGAACTGGGATACCAAAATTTCAGTGCCATCGCTACTTCGCTCCTCGTTCCGATCGTTGAAGAGGGGCTTTACGAGGGTGAAGTACTCCAAAGCGCATTGCACCATTATTTCGGAAATTTAGCAAATACACCCGATGCAATCATACTTGGATGTACCCACTTTCCGCTCGTTGCACGAGCGATTGATGGCTATTTTGAAGGGAAAAGTACCCTCATCCACTCAGGTGAAGCGATCGTCGAATATCTGGAAAGCCACTACGATTTTACGCAACGTTTTGAGGAGACCAGCCTCAAATTTTTCGCCTCCGAAAATCCCGAAGGGCTTCGCCGTGTTGCCAAAGAGTGGTTATTATTATAAATTTAAAGTTGGATTCCCGCCTTCACGGAAATGACGGCATTGTCATCCTCGGGCTTGACCCGAGGATCCATCCCCGAAAAAAGGAGACAGCATGGCTCAAAATTCAGAAGTCTTAGCGTTAAAATACCGTCCTCGACGTTTCGAAGAGCTTATTGGACAGGAGAGTATTTCCCAAACCCTCTCCCTCGCACTCGATTCCAAGCGCCTCTCTCACGCCTATCTTTTCTCAGGACTTCGCGGGTCGGGTAAAACCTCAACCGCACGTATTTTCGCTAAATCGCTCATCTGTGAAAACGGCCCTACCTCCTCGCCGTGTGACGTGTGCAGTCACTGCGTCATGGCAAACGAAGGGCGTCACATCGACATTATCGAGATGGACGCCGCTTCCAGCCGCAAGATCGACGATATCCGTGATCTGATCGAGCACACCAAATACCGCCCCGCGAGTGCCAAGGTAAAAATCTTCATCATCGACGAAGTGCACATGCTCACCAAAGAGGCGCATAATGCCCTCCTCAAAACCCTCGAAGAGCCGCCCGAATATGTCAAGTTTATCCTAGCTACCACCGATCCGCTGAAACTTCCGCCGACCATTCTTAGCCGTACCCAGCACTTTCGTTTCAAACGGATCAGTCATCCGAACATCGTCCATCACCTGAGCCACATCCTCCATCTGGAGAATATCGAGTACCAGAGCGAGGCTCTCGATATCCTCGCCCGTAGCGGTTCGGGATCTCTGCGTGACACCCTCACCCTCATGGATCAAGCGATCATCTACTCCAAAGGGTTCGTGGACGTCAAAACCGTTGCCGATATGTTGGGGCTTCTCGATCCCGATTATATCAGCCGTCTTTTTGATGCCATTTTTGTCAAAGACCGCGCAAGCCTCATCAAAATGCTCCAAGAACTTGAAGCGTATGAGTCGGAGATGGTGATCGATGAACTGATCGCCTATCTTAAAGAGCGCCTCTACGAGGGTGATTACCGTTTCAGCTCACTCGTTATCGAACGATTTTTCCGAATCTTGAGCGATGCCAAA
>NZ_JBAQPS010000014.1:0-1731 GCF_049305995.1 Sulfuricurvum sp. | reverse complement strand
GGATTAGTAGAAGCATGGACAGTATTGGATATGCTGGCTGGTAGTGGTTATTATGATGACCCAAAAGATCAGGCATGGATTAAGCAGGGGATTGATGCGGTTAACTCGCTTTCACCCGAAGAAAAACAACGTTTAAAAGATATGGGCTTCATCCCTTACGACCCTAATGACCCAGAAAATTATAATCCGAACAACCCTATACCTGACCAAGACAAAGATGGTATCCCCGATGATAAAGATTCAGATCGAGATGGTGATGGTATTCCAAATGATAAAGATTCTAGCCCAGACGGAGTGCCACCACCACAGCCAGATCCAAAAAATCCCCATCAACCTCCCTACCCTCCAACTAGACCGTGAATGCATGATCCGCTGGCTTTGGATATGAATCAAGACGGTCAAATCTCTACGATATCGCTTGCCGATTCACAGGTTTATTTTGATCTAACAGGAGACGGAGTAAAAGAAAAAGTGGGGTGGATACAAGCCGTTGACGGACTCGTAGCGTATGATAAAAATCATAATGGAACGATAGACGGTATCAGCGAAGTATTCGGTAAAGAAGGGATCAGTGGATTTGCCGAATTGCGTCAAGTTGCCGACAGTAACTATGACGGTATCATCGACCGACGTGACGAGCTCTACAGTCAGCTCAAAGTATGGCAAGATCTAAACCAAGACGGTATCTCTCAGGCGAATGAGCTTAAAACACTCAGTGAAGCAGGAATCAAAAACATCGAACTAAACGTCATCGGTACCAACATCAACCTAAACGGTAACCTCCTATCCGAAGCAGGACGATACGGAGATAGTGCAGGGGAACGTGAACTGGCGGCTGATATTCAACTGTTAGCACTGGAAAAAGTAATTTCTAATCCAAACAGCACACCACCAGCGAGTATCGATCCGATAACTGAATTATTTCCAAAGATGAGAGGATACGGGTACGTCGAAGACAGTTTCCAAGCCTATAATCTAGACCCGAATTTCAAAGCACTGACACAGCGGTTAATGCAAGATAAAAATGAAGTGAGCAGCAACTTCGAAGAGTTTATCGCTTATTGGTCGGGGTTGAATACTCTGCTGCGAACCGTACAGGAGAAATACGCCCTCACATCCGCTCCGATCCTCTCCGAAATAGATAAGAAGGTATGGATCTACGAACACTTCATGGGAGATGCACGGTTCAGTAGCGGGATCGAATCACGGATTAATGCGACGGCGTTGTGGATGACTAATAATCTAAACTTTAAAAATAGAAAGGTGGCAGTATGATAGATAAAAATGTATTTAGAACAAAAGTTAAAAAAATAGTATCTTTAATTATAAGTGCTATCTTTTTTTGGGTATTTTGGTTTGTAATATCAAATTTTCTTGCTTTTCTTGAATGGGTATATTTTCATCATGATATAAATTTTATTCAGTTTTGGAGATATGGTGGAATGGAATCTAATTTGGGCGTGATTTACGTGCTGGTTAGTTTCTACTTATCCTATCTTATCGTTAAGAAAATAAATATAAAAATTTAAAGGATCAATCATGCAAGACAATAACCTTGGATATGTCGGAGCAATCCCAACAAATATTTCTGTAGTAAATAACATTAATCAAGCATTGGAATATCAGGCTACACATAGCCCCCTAGAAACCATTAAATGGTTTAAAGATATGGTGCGTAATAATGGAGACTGGGACTATAAACAGCAATCATCTGATTATGAAAATTTTGGT
>NZ_JBAQPS010000013.1:0-1529 GCF_049305995.1 Sulfuricurvum sp. | reverse complement strand
CAGCATATTCAAACTGATATTTCCAATCCAATTGGATCGATACTTTTTCCAGCACTGTAGCATTCAAAAATGAAATAAATACCATACAAAAAGCAAAAAAACGTATCACCATATATAACCAACTTTTTACTCAATTTAAGAGTTTATCATTTATTCTACACATGAACAGATAAAAAATACTACCATTATTGCGAAAAAGCTTTAACGACGTCCATCTTGGTTACGTTTTTTAGGTTCATGGCGTCCACCGTCACGTTTTTGGGTCGGTTTTCCATTACGATCGCCGCCACGGTTTCCACCGCCTCCACCTGCTCCACCACGACCGCGTTGGATCGGTTCAGCTTTGATAGAAGGGTCTGGTTCATACCCCTCTACGATACGAGAAGGGAGTTTTTTGTTGATCAGTTTTTCGATACCGCGTAAATAATCGGCTTCATCCACACATACCAGTGAGAGGGCTTCACCCTCGCAACCCGCACGCCCTGTTCGTCCGATACGGTGAACGTAATCTTCGGCGATGTTCGGGAGTTCGAAATTGACCACATGAGGCAATGCATCGATGTCGATACCGCGTGCGGCAATATCAGTAGCAACTAAAACCCTAACACTGCCGCGTTTAAAATCATCCAGCGCTTTTGTACGTGCCGATTGGCTTTTATTCCCGTGAATTGCCGCAGCGCTAATCCCGATTTTTTGAAGATATTCGGTGAGCTTGTTCGCTCCGTGTTTCGTGCGGGTGAAAACGAGAACCTGTTCCCATTTGTTTTTACCGATCAACTCACCGAGCAAGGCACTTTTGCGTTTACAATCGACGAGAATAACGCTTTGGCTTACCAGCTCACTGGAGGTATTGCGGCGAGCCACTTCGACTTCGGCCGGATTGCGGAGCAACGTATTGGCAAGTGTTTTAATATCATCTGAGTAGGTCGCAGAGAACATGAGATTTTGGCGAGCTTTTGGCAAAATCGTAATGACACGTCGGATATCGCGGATAAATCCCATATCGAGCATACGATCCGCTTCATCAAGAACGAAAATCTCAACTGCGCTCAAATCAACTGTTCCCTGCCCTACGTGATCGAGTAAACGTCCCGGAGTGGCTACGAGGATATCGATACCGTTACGTAACATGGTGATTTGAGGGTTGATCCCCACTCCGCCGAAAATGACGGCACTTTTGAGAGGGAGGTATTTGCCATAAAGCTTTACACTCTCTCCCACTTGCGCGGCAAGTTCACGCGTCGGAGTGAGGATAAGAGCACGAATTTTGCGATGATTTTTAGGTGTTTTTTGCTCACTAAGAATTTGAAGCATCGGCAACGTAAATCCGGCGGTTTTACCCGTACCCGTTTGAGCGCCTGCGAGCATATCACGCCCTTCTAGGATAAAAGGGATCGCTTGGGCTTGTACCGGTGTCGGGGTGTTATAGCCTTGGTCATTAATTGCTTTTAGCAACGACGCGTTGAGATTGAGATCATTAAAAGTCATAAAGGGGGTCCTTTGGTGGTTCGGCCCAACCAAAGTCGCAA
>NZ_JBAQPS010000012.1:0-3545 GCF_049305995.1 Sulfuricurvum sp. | reverse complement strand
CTCCTACCCATAACGGTGTTGTGACGGTATGAATATCCCCTGATTCAAACATTTGCAACAAATAAGGGTCAAACAGATCACCCCATGGCGTTAAATGTAACCCTAACACAATCGGATAATAGAGATTAAAGAGCAATGCAAGAGGAATTGAACCTATATGCCACCAACCAAACGTTCCAAAAATAGAGAGTGAAATCGGCAGTAATACCAAATAGCACCAAATATGAAGGGCTAAAAAGATTTGCCACGGCTTCCAATGTTCATAATAACGGATAAAAATAAAAATAGAGAGAACACCAAAAGAAGAAAACCAAAAACCCAATGAGAAAAAAAGCTTCGGAAAAAATGCAAGCAATACACCAACACTGATTAAAAGCGTTTGAAGCGAAACAATCTTAATCCCCCGATCATAAAGCCAATATCCCACCGCGAGCATCCCAAATGCTCTTACCATCGGAGGAATAAACTCTAATGCCCATAAATAGAAAAATAAAATTCCAAAAACGAGAAAGAAAAGATCGCGATTGCCGTGACGGTAGGGAAAATAACGATTTTGGAACCACCGATACGGCGATCGTAGTAAAAAATAAGCGATCAAACTGATAATCCCATAGTGATAACCGCTGATCGAGAGGATATGACTGAGCCCCATCGCCCCTACAAGGGCTTGAAACTCCTGCGACATCGGTGTGGCAACGAACAATGCACCGTACAGCTCTCGCATCCATTGATCCTCATGTACTGAAGCAATACGGCGATACCATTGTTCTTTGAGACTTAGCTCCGGATAAACCTCGGTAATCACTCCCCGTGTATAAAATCCTCGCATATAATCCAAAAAGCTCACTTTAGCCACTTGAAGTTCTACTAATACTTCTCGCCCACGTAAATCACGCAAATATGGGGACATCGCGCACCGTACAAGTGAGCCGTTTTCGAGCCGAAGTTTCATCGACGTTTTAGGCTGTTCCGCAATCAGCCGAACCTCTTGATCGATCACCTCAGCACGCATGAGAGGATCGTCAAAGGTTTTGAGTTCAGTAAATTGATAGTATTCGTATGAAAGCGAGAAGGAAGCAATAAAAAGGAGAAAAAGAAAAAAGAGGGAGCCGCTTTTGAGATCAAAAAGATCGACACGTTCTAATTTTGACATTATATTATCGGCATCGAAACGTTTTGAACACCTTCATCCAAATTCATCGTCGCACTTTTCATATCGATACTCTCATAGACGATCTGTGCCATACCGAAGGTCGGTTTATCAACAAAACGGGTAAACTTTTTTTGGAACATCAGTTTTATGTGCCCTGTCGGACCGTTACGCTGTTTTCCGATGATAATCTCGGCTTCCTCTTCCTCTTTTTCGACGTATTTGGAGACAAATGGCATATTTGGGTCTTTTGCCAATGCCTCTTTCTCCCGCTCTTTTTCCTCTTTGTAGAGGTAAACGTCATTTCGGTAGACAAATAGGATGATATCAGCATCTTGTTCAATCGATCCCGATTCACGGATGTCGCTGAGCATCGGACGTTTATCCGAACGTGACTCAAGTCCACGGTTGAGCTGAGAGAGGGCGACGATCGGAATACCCAGTTCACGCGCCAACATTTTAAGGCCACGCGAAATCTCACTCACCTCTAAGTGACGATCTTTCCCCCCCGTACCGTTCATGATTTGAAGGTAGTCGATCACTGCTACTTCGATCTCAGGATGACGGCTTTTGAGTTTACGCAATTTGGAGCGGAGTTGATGGATATTGATTGAGCCGTGATCGTCTACGAATAGTTTAGAATGCCGCATCTTATCCACCGCATCATTGAGCTGTTTGTACTCCTGGGGGTTCATATCCCCCACACGGAGACGTTGAAGCTGTATAGAGGTTTGAACGCTCAGTAATCTCAGCATCAACTGCTCTGCGGGCATCTCCAGTGAAAAGAAGGCTACACCGCTCCCTTTATCGAGGAGATTTTGAACCATATTGAGGGCGAACGAGGTTTTTCCCATTGCAGGACGGGCGGCGATAATAACCAAATCCCCTTTACCGAATCCCGTCGTCATTTTATTCAGTTCCGCATACCCAGTATCGACACCCACAAGTACCGAATCACCGCGCGCTTTCATCTCTTCGATATATGCCAGCGTCTCATCCGCGATGGAAGGGGCATCTTTAAAATCGGTCGCCTGCGAACTCTGCGTTATCTCATAAAGCTTTTGTTCGACCAAATCAACGACGTCAGTTCCACTGAGTTCTTCTTCGAGAGTAACCCTCTTGATCTCCGTCGTCAGTGTAAGGAGATGACGTTTGATTGCTTTATCTTTGATCTCTTGGACGTAGGCTTTAGTATTGGCGATCGGATTGGCGGTGAGGATATCCACCATTACTCGCTCATCGAATTTTTGTTTCGCCGTCAGCTCTTTACGAAGAAACTCCTCATCGATAGGGAGATCTCGATGGGCTAAAGCCATCATGGCGCGGTAAATCTCCTGATGGGCACTCAGATAAAAATCTTCAGGGGTTAAAACGGCATCAAACTCATCAAACTGAGCGGGATCAAAAACGATGGAGCTGAGGACAGAGCGTTCAAAAGCCAAGTTATATAAAGACTCTTCCATAATTAATCCTCTTCTGCTTCCATTTTTTCAACCTCTTCGACGAAACGATCCACGAGCTTATCTTCATCAAGCCGAGCGACCACTTCACCACGCACCATCACTAACCCCGAACCTTTGCCATACGCGATGGCGACATCAGCATGTTTTGCTTCCCCGATAGCGTTAACAACACATCCCATTACCGAAAGATCGAGCGGCTTTTTGATATGCTTGACACGCTCTTCGATCACACTCACTGCGCTCACTAAATCAGCTTCGATTCGTCCGCACGTCGGGCAGGAGATGATATTGGGTCCTTCTTTAGCGACACCGCTGTCTTTGAGGATCGCACGACCGACTTTAATCTCCTCTTCGAGTTCCCCCGTGATAGAAACCCGCATCGTATCACCAATACCCTCCAGTAACAATGTCCCCAAACCGATTGCACTTTTGATCGTTGCATGAAAAACCGTCCCCGCTTCGGTGACTCCCAAATGAAACGGATAGTTGTTTTTCGGACGAAGCATACGGTACGCTTCGACGGTACGCTGAACGTCGCTTGCTTTGAGAGAGATTTTGATATCGGTAAATCCGAGATCTTCGAGATATTTGATGTTGTACTCAGCGGATGCTACCATCCCCTCAGCTGTTGCGCCGTAACGCTGTTCGAACTCTTTTTCCAAACTCCCCGCATTGACCCCGATACGGACAGGAATACGACGCTCCTGACACGCCTTAACGATCTCGCGGATACGCGATTTTTCACCGATATTTCCGGGGTTAAAGCGGATACAGTCCACACTCTCCGCCGCGATGAGGGCGAGCTTGTAGTTAAAATGAATATCGGCAACGAGAGGGAGAGAAATCTGCTCTTTAATCGCTTTAAGGGCACGTGCATCTTCCTCATCGGGAACGGCGACACGGACGATATCGCATCCGGCAAAATGGAGACG
>NZ_JBAQPS010000011.1:0-3364 GCF_049305995.1 Sulfuricurvum sp. | reverse complement strand
GCTGAATGATATTTGAAGAGGAATGCGTAGACTAATTAGTGAGTTAGAATGATTCAAATCAGGTATCACTTGGAAAAGTGAAAAACGTCTGAAAATCTTTTTTGGATTGCTTCTGAAGTATGTATTTTGTTGGTTGCGGAAACAGGATTTGAACCTATGACCTCGAGGTTATGAGCCCGATATAATATCTATGCTTAATGATGCATATTTGCCTATTTTAGGCTATTCTTTGAATTATTTAGTTGCTTATTTAGTTGCTTATTTAGGTATATTTAGATATGTTTATGCCTATAAAGTTGTACCCTTGGAGTGTGCTAAATGTACCTAAAGAAGCATTGGGTTACATGAAACATGGTATGTTTACACCCATTGCGGAAGAACATATTCGATCTTGCAAACAGTATTATGGCTTTTTCCACACAGAGTATGATGGGGGTATTATCAGCGAGGATGGAGGAAGTATCGATCTCATCTCCTTTGAAACGATTAATGATGAGATCAGGGCTAAATCGATATCGTTGAACATTAGTACTTTTGAAAAAAGAAGTGATTTGGTACGTGAATCGGAAACGATTTATCGACAATTTGTCGATATGGAAAACTTGATGAGTCAAACGGTTTTTGAACGTTTTACAATAGAAGACTTACTCTATAAAGAACGTTCCCATTCCGTTTCACGATATGATTATTGATCTAAATATTGAGAAATGACACATTGTTGTCCACTTTAATCTTTATCATACGATAAAAACAAAGGAATCGTATGAAACTCTCTCCTACTCTCGATTTGGTCAGAATACAGAATAATAATTGGCGACTGACAAATGATATGCCTTTTGATATTGAATGGGAATACCATTTTTGGAGTTCATCGAATTGCTATGTCAACATGACTGTCCAATGCGAGTGTAATGCGATGACGAAGGATAACTATTTACCGATAATAAATTTTGGATATATAGTTGAAATCCGGTTGCATAATGTACGGCGGATGCGGTTTTCAACGCCTGAAAATTTCAGCGATCAATCAGGACAATCTACAATGCAATATTTTGATAACCGTGCTGATCGTGCTATCGTTTTCGCATTTGTGGTGAAAAACCTCAAGCGCTACCTCAAAAAGTATCATCCTCCCTTTATCATACGCGGTCCGATCTTGCCGGTGCATAAAACGCTTAAGCGCTACGAAGTGATTGGCGATGTGATCAAAAGTTCCGGATATGAAGAGAGAATTTATAAAGTTGCCGATATGTCTAAAGGATTGAGAACCGTTGAAAATAATCCCTGCAAACCCGAAGATGAGATCCGCATGTATGCGAAATCCCTCGAATTATGGGCTGAACTTGAAAAGGGGTGGAAAGCGCTGTAGCTATTGCCCTAAATAGGTATAGCTATGGATTTTCTCCATTAGTATGTCGTTCATCCATACTGGATCTAAAATACGGATATGGGGGAGATACCATTGTACAATCGGGAGTATCTCCATTTCGTCCGTGACTGTGAGAACTACTTCGATCGATCCGTCGGCATCTCTGCCCTGGATACTTTGTCCTTTGTACGGTTTGCGCTCAAAATAAGGGGCTACGGTAGCATCAACCAGCAGCCTTACCTCAAAACTTCTATCCAGATTGAACCACACCGAGAACGCTTTTTCGACTGCTTCGGATAATTCAGTCGGATACTCAAAACGTTCTTCTTTTATCTGGATATCTTGAAGTGATTTCAAATGAAACTTTTTGAAGGTATTTTTGTCTTCAACGTCGAATGCGAGCAAATACCAGTACCCGTCAAAAAATGCCAACCGCAGAGGTTTTAGACGTACGTTACGTTTTCTTTTCGTGACAGCAGTGTAATGGGCAGTGATGATATTTCTGGATTTTATCGCGTTTTCAAGCTGTGCGAAGAGGGTTAAATGGGCTTCACCCAACGTCTCGGTATCGAGATTGGCGAACAACGGATGCTCGAGTTGGCAGGAGATCTGTTCAAGGAGCTGATGGGCTTTGGCATAGAACGACGGTCCAGTATTTTTGGCGATGGAATCAAGGATACCGATAACGATCCGTTCTTCTTTGATCAGTCCGTCTTCGGCGTTGGATTTATTGATCTTCCATCGTCGTCCATCACAATAGACGCCGTGTTCGCCCAGTGCTTCGTGCAGGTCACGTTGAATTGTTTTTGTGCTGACATCAAGCTCTTCAGCTAAATCTTTTATGGTCACGCCATCGGGTGAACGTGTTAGACGTTCGTACAGATATGAGAGACGGTCATATTTTCCGCCTGATTTTTCAAATCGTATATTTGCCATGGTATATCCGCTGTTTTTGATAATTATAACATCTATTTAAGACAAAAATGGTCAAAACTGTGTCCACTTTAGATGTTACATTTCTACAGATAAAATATGGAGGCGTTACAATGAAGATAAAAAGCTATATTTTGGATTTAAAAATCAACGGATCACAGTATGTTGATTCAGAATCTATCAACATTGTCGCATATTGGTCGCTTACCTGTATCTGTAAACTGGGTGGAATAGATCAGCTGATAGAAGACAGACGAATACGTAACAAAAAAATTGCATCTTTTTTTGGGCTTTCTGCGCTTTCCGAGTACGATGCTACAATCAATGATCTCCTTTTTGAACAAGGGTATTCCGTTGATTCAAACCAACAAATCAATACGCGTTCGGTCTTGAAAGAGAGTTTTCTAAAACTATTAAGCACACTGGAACAAAGTAAAAAACAATCATCTTCTATTTTGGAAACAAATATTGAAAAACTATCGGTACTCATCGGGTTAAACACTGTTGAGAAAGATATTCTTCGATTTGTTGCGTATCTTAAATACTATGAGCTACTGGATGATGTCGGAGATACCTTGGGGCAGATCTCTACCGATCAGCTCTATAACATTCTAAGCGTATTAATACAACATACAAAAGACGATATTCGTAAAACATTGTCACCAAGTGGACGTTTGGCACAAACCGGCATTTTGAGTGTTGATCGTAATGGTACACAATCTTTACGTAATAAAATCGATATTGGCAATAGCGGCTTTATTGACAAGATGATGACCTGTGATGATCAGGAGATCGAAGAGATGATCAAAGACTCCGTTCGCCGATGCACTGATGTATCCTTGAGCGTCGATGATTACGATCACCTCAAAGATGAAACATCGATGATGATCAGTTATCTCAAAACGGCGATCGAGATGAAAAGACAAGGTTCCAATATTCTACTCTATGGCAGACCCGGAACCGGTAAAACAGAGTTGGTTAAAACGATTGCGGCACAATTGAATGTTGAGCTGTTTGAAGTGAGCTATGCAGACGAAGATGATGATCCTATTGGAGGAGAAC
>NZ_JBAQPS010000010.1:0-11874 GCF_049305995.1 Sulfuricurvum sp. | reverse complement strand
CGTCTAAAGACTCAAAAAGGTGGCGGTGAAACGACCGTGACCCCGACCAGTTCTCAAAAGCCGGTCGATTATTTAAATGATGAGGAGTTTTAAATGGAGTGGCTTAAAAAACACCGATTTTTAATTCTTCGCCGTTTGACACAAATTTCCATGATTGTGCTTTACTTTGCGGCACACGCATGGGGATGGAAAGTTCTTGAAGGTAATCTAGGGAGTTCATTGGTCATGGGGAAAGTCCCTTTAGCCGATCCGTTTGCAGTGATTCAAATGTCCGCTGCGGGAGCATTGCTAGGGTTGGATGTATTAATCGGGGCTACCATCATAACGTTGTTTTACGCCATTATCGGCGGAAGAGCTTTTTGTAGTTGGGTATGCCCGATCAACATGATCACCGATGCAGCAAATGGCTTACGCCGTGTGTTGCGGATTAATGAGGTAGAACACCGAGTTACGATGAGCCGCCATCTACGCTATTGGGTATTAGCACTCTCAATCGCCCTTTCAGCGATTTTTGGAGTTGCGGCATTTGAATTTATCAGTCCTATCGGGATACTGAATCGCGGACTAATTTTTGGTATCGGATTCGGTGCTGCCGTTGTAGCAGGTGTTTTTCTCTTTGATCTATTTGGAATGAAAAACGGGTTTTGCGGTCATTTGTGTCCGTTGGGAGGATTTTATGCTTTCATCGGTCGCTTTAATGTGATCCGTGTAAAACATAATCAGGAAAAATGTACGTTGTGTATGAAATGTACTGTAATTTGTCCTGAAAAACCGGTCTTGCATATGATCGGAAAACGGAGTGAATTCGTCGCCATGGGTGAGTGTACTAACTGTGCTCGCTGTGTTGAAGTGTGTGATGATGATGCTTTAAATTTTGATATTCGCCTATTTAAACAACAAGGTAAGGAGTAACACATGAAGAAAAGTGTGATCAGCGTGGTTACAGCTTTAGTGCTGGGAACTACATGGCTCTCAGGAGCAGCTCAAAATAAAGATATCTCAGACGAGTCATTAGGACTTTCAAAAGTGAGTGTTGATGCCGATACCGGACTGGTTGATAAACCTTTTACCTACAAAGGTACGGCTCCAGGTGCAGGAAATAAACGGATTCCTCGTGCGTACGATAATGCACCACCGATGATTCCGCATGACATCAGTGAGTTACCGATTATTACCCAAGAAGAGAATACATGTACTTCTTGTCATATGCCCGAAGTCGCTCCAAGTGTTGGAGCAGTGTCTATCCCCAAATCGCATTTAACGAATTTGCGAAACATGACTGATCTTAAGGGAGCGCTGTATCAAGGTCGTTGGAACTGTACACAGTGCCATGCACCTCAAGCAGAACTTGATCCAGCCGTGATGAACAAATTCAAAGGGGCTTACCGTAAAAAAATCGGTGGCGAATATAAAACAAATTTGATCAAAACACTTCGTGATGGAGTAATGGAAGATAAAACCGGATCATTTGATTTAAATAAAGATTTGTTGGAAGATTAAAATGGATTCACGTCGCGGATTTTTTACCTCATTAGTTGCACTGGCTAGGGGAGAGGGGAAGGAAGATAAACCTTTTCATCCTCTTCTTCCAGGTTTTATCGCCGATAAAAGTGATAACTGTCTAAGCTGTATTACCTCTGCTTGTAAAAATGTTTGTGAAGAGGGGATTATTGTTCGTGAAGATGCAACCATCCCTTATCTGTATTTTTCACGACGCGGCTGTACCTTTTGTGGTGAGTGCATTAGTGCATGTGAAAGCGATTGTTTTGTTGCAGAGCCAATAACCTCACTAAAAGCCCAAATGCAGATTGGGATATTGAGCTGTTTGGCGTGGAATAAAACTATCTGTCGCAGTTGTGCTGACGTTTGTAACGATAAAGCGATACAATTTACAGGACTATGGAACCCTGAAATCGATTCTAACGCATGTACCGTATGCGGATTTTGTGTTGGAGTGTGTCCAGCCTCTACAATCACTATCCATCCGCTGAAGGAGACAGTATGAGATTTTTCTTGTTTACACTATTTTTCTCACTGACACTCTATGCAGGGGTGATCTCCCCGAAAGTGAGTGTGAAAACTTCTTCTGCAGTTTTGGATTTCATCGTTAGGGGGGGAGATATTTGGGCAGGAACCGCGAACGGTGAAGCTCTAAGAATCACCTCAAAAGGAAAAATCATCTCAACAACAGCGCTTCCGGTTATGGAAGATTCATGGGGTGAAAAAATAAAGCAAAAAATTATGAGTATTGATCTCTCTTCGGATACTAAAACTTTAATAGTAGCAGGAGAAGATGGTTGGTTGTATACTATTCGTGAGGGTAAAATCACTAAAACTGTTTATTCTACAAAAACAGTCGTGAAAAAAATTGCATTTATTTCGGATACGAAAGTAATGTTAGCTTTGTTGAGTAATGAAGTCGTCTTTTTTGATCTTAAAACCAATCGGGTTGTAAAAACGCTCAGCGGCGGAACGTCACCGCTCAGTGATATGGCACTCTCAAAGGATAAAAAAACAGCCCTCATTGCAGGAGAAGCGGGAATCGTTTCGGTGATCGATACAGGATTGATGAAAATAACCCGTCGTATTCAGGGGGGGAATGTCGATAATATCTATAAAGTAGATATCCAAAACAATCGTGTACTCACTGCCGGTCAAGATCGCCGAGCGATACTCTATACCCTCGATGGGAAAAGCTATATCCGTTTTAACGGCTCATTTTTAATCTACACAGCAGCCCTCTCGCCGAGTGCAGGGGTGATGGCGGCCACGATGGATGAAGAGAACCTGATCAGTGTTTTTGACACACACAAACGTCAAAAAATTGCTACGGCAAAAGGGCACAGTGCGACACTGAACCGTATCATCTTTATCGATGAAAAACGGTTCGTATCGTGTGCCGATGAAAATAAAATTCTAGTTTGGGAGTTACCATGAATATATCAAGTGTTGTCGTTAAATGTGCACCGGAGTATGTAGCATTCGTGCTGGAACAATTACGAGAAAGTAATCAATGTGAGGTCTATGCTCACGATGAGTTGGGTCGAATCATCATTATCTTAGAGGGTGATACCACCGAACATGAGAGTGAAAAGCTCCGCATTATTCAAGAAATTCCCCATATTTTATCGGCTGAAATGGCAATGGCCTACAGCGAAAGTGAATTTTCCGATGAAGAGGGGAAACTTGAACGAGTTGATGAACAGCTGATGGAGCGCTTGAACGCAGATGATGTAGATGCCAAAGACATTGTCTACCATGGACACTTAAAGGATAAATAATGAGTACCCTCTGTATCGAGACAGAAGTTCCGAGCGATGAACTGATTGTATCGCATACGAATCTCTATGGAATCATTACCTATGCCAATGAAACCTTCGCAGATATTAGCGGATACGAAATGGATGAACTGATCGGACAGCCGCACAATATCGTTCGTCATCCCGATATGCCATCATCATTGTTTGCCAATCTATGGGAGACATTGGGTGAGGGGAAAATGTGGTCTGGCTATGTCAAAAACCTTCGTAAAGATGGTGGATTTTACTGGGTATACGCTCAAATCTCAGGATTATTGGATAAAAATGAAAATTTGATCGGGTACAAATCGCTTCGCGCACCGGTTGAGAGTGCCAAGCGCCATGAACTCGAAGCGAATTACGCCAGACTTAAAGAGATGGAAGAGAACGTAGTGAAACTCAGTGAGTGGATTGATCGTGAAACGTTTAAAAAGCTTGAGACACTTTCTAGTGAACAGAATCGTTCAATCCGTGATATTCTCAAAGAGATGATGGATCAATAACATAATGGATTTTAACCAAACGGCGAAAAAACTTTCACTTTTTCAAGGACTCTCCTCTCGTGATTTGGAGTTGATTGCAGCACAATCATCGACAAAAACGTTTGAGAAGGGAGAACTCCTTTTTTATGAGGGAGATGATCTACCGTATTGGTATTTTGTCGTGGATGGAATATTGCGTTCCTATAAACTCTCACACGATGAACATGAAATTTCCATCTGTTATAATGAATCATCGATGGCGCTGAGTGATATCCGTTTTGAAAATAATCGCTACATAACTAGAACGTTTGGGACCATCGAAGCGCAAACCAAAGGAACATTGATTGGGATAAAAACTTCGGCATTATCGCTGTTATTTACCCAAAGTCCTGAGTTTGCCCTGCGCTGTTTCCATAGTGTTTTGGTAAGTGTTGAGAATTATCAGCGTACTTTTTTTAACAATATGGTTTTGGATGCAATGGGAAAAGTGGCATTTATGCTATCTCATGAATTGGATAAATTTAACCGGCTCAAAAAACAGGAAATCGCGGCATTGTTGAATATACAGCCGGAAACTCTGTCGCGTTTACTGGGGAAATTGGTTCGTAAAGAGATCATCGCGATTGATGGCTCAGTCAGTGTTTTAGACCATAATGCACTTAAATCACTGTATAATTAGGAGAGGTTTAGAATGAAAAAAATTACGTCTCGAATAAAAATTATCAGTTTTATCCTTTCATTATTGCTTGTCAGCTTGATTGCAATTACCGTTTATATGAACGAGCAAAGCAAGCATGATGGCTACGTCATCCACATCGTCGGTAAAGAGCGGATGTTAACTCAAAAAATGGCAAAAGAGCTTTTTTTGAATCTCCACCGTGCGTCGACTGAATTTTTAGCTTTTGATGAAGCAAAAAACGAGTTTATGCTTAACCTCAGATCATTGCTTAGCGGCACACAAGATGGAAAAATTACCCGCCCTCCGACTGATGATATCGCTAAGCGGCTAGAACGAGTTGGATTACTTAGTGATCGGTTTTTTATCTTAGCTGAAACGATCAAAGTCAAAATAGAATTGAACACAATTCCGAGTGAGGCAGAGATTGCAGAGCTCTATGAAGTAAACAATCTTCTTTTGGATCAAATCGATCAAACCGTCCATGCTTATACCGTCGCTTCAGAAGAGAAAATTGAGCGACTTCAGTGGATTCAGTATATCGGTGCCTTTGCAACTCTCATTGCAGTTATCAGCAGTATCCTGCTAAGTAAAAAGATTGCCGAGGAGTTCGACCGCTTTTTGAGCAATGCCAAAGAGGTTTCTCAAATTCGATGTGATGATCTTCATACGGAACCTAGTATCTCTATAGAGTCACAAAGCGAGCTGATGCAGGCAGAATCGGATATGAAAACCTTTTTACTGCATGTCGAAAAAGTGGTTCATAAAGCACAGAGCGCTTTGATCGAATCGCAAAACACATTGGTACAAATCGAAGACGCCGCTAAAACAATGGAACAGCAACTCTCACAAACCTCCCTCAGCGATCCATCGAAAGCAGAAATCGAAGACTACATCGATATCAGTGAAAACCTCACGATCAACTCTCTCGAAAAAATTGCCAATACACAACAGATGCTCGATAAATTCCAAGGGATGTTGGATAAAATCGTGGTCAAAATGGAGCAGAACGACAGCCGTTCTTGATTTAGGTCAAGAATAAGTGTCTACTAAATTAGCTACACTTTAGCAAATCAGAAAGGTCTGAGATGCTAAGGGATAAATTTAATCGAGAAGTAACGTATTTAAGAGTATCTGTTACGGAACGGTGCAATTTTCGATGCCGCTACTGTATGGCTGAAAAACCGTTCAATTGGGTTCCAAAAGAGAACCTTTTAAGCTATGAAGAACTTTTTGCCTTTATTAAGATTAGTATCGATAACGGTATCCGAAAAATCCGACTTACCGGCGGAGAACCCACCACACGCGAAAATCTCGATGAGCTTGTGTATATGATCCATACATATGCACCAGAGGTGGATATTGGACTGACGACAAATGGATATTTACTCCCATCATTAGCGCATAAACTAAAAAAAGCCGGTTTGCGTCGGGTTAATATTTCTCTTGATTCATTAGATCGTACGACAATGCATTATATTGCACAAAAAGATGTATTTACTCAGGTGCAAGAGGGGATTCGTGCAGCAGTGGATGCAGGGCTATTAGTAAAAATAAACAGTGTCATTTTACGCGGGATTAATGATCATGAAATTGTCCCTCTATTTATATATGCAAAAGAGATAGGTGCACAAATACGATATATTGAATACATGGAAAACTCCCATGCGAGCAATGCGCTTCAAGGACTTAGAAGTGATGAAGTTATTGATATATTGGGTAAATCCTATCCTTTTATTCCAATTAATAAAGAGGTAAGTGGACCGGCAAATTTGTATGAAACACTTGATGGTTACCATTTTGGAACGATCGAGCCTCATCGACATGATTTTTGCACGACATGTGATCGTCTTCGACTAACCGCTGAGGGCGATCTTATCGGATGCTTGTATTTTGAAGGAGCTAAGAGCATCAAAGATGCAATACGGGATGGAAATAGTAAAAAAGCGGCCGAAATTTTAGAAGATGTGGTGATTAACAAACCAGAAAAGAATTTTTGGGGAATCGAAAATATTGAGGTCTCTTCACGTGCCTTTTACCGTACCGGAGGATAATTTAAAAGAGGATTCAAATCTTTGACCTATATCCAAGACATTATACTAACAAACATTTATAATTCTCATACCATAAAAAAGTCTTCCCCTATTAGGGGTTGTGTCAAACAGTACAGCAAAAATGACCTCCTTCATTCCGCTTCGATTCAAAGCACTGTACTGTTTAACACAATTCCTGTTAAATCTTTCAAATTCATCTTGGTAACATTAAGAATACTAGCCGATCAGCAATTAACCGTTTGTTAGATCCACTCATAGCGTGCTATTTTTTCCGAATTCTGTAGTGACCCGCATTAGGACGCTTTGATTAGATCGACGATTTCGGCAACACTGAGGAGTTTGCCGGTACTCACGACTTTACCATCGATGACGAGTCCGGGGGTACTCATAACATTGTATTCCATGATCTTCATAATATCATCCACTTTTTCGATTTGAGCGAACATTCCGCTTTGTGCTACTGCCTGTTTTGTTGCCTCTTCAAGTGCTTTGCATTTAGTGCAACCCGTTCCTAAAATTTCGATTTTCATATTAACTCCTATAAAATTGCATTAAACAGATACCCGACGCCCATAATCCCAAGTGTCACCGTACCGAAAAAGATAGCGATGAGTTTGAGGCTCATTACCCGCTTGAGAATCATCGCCTCGGGGAGTGAGAGGGCGGTGATCGCCATCATAAATGATAACGCCGTTCCCAATAGCATCCCTTTAGCGGTGAGCACTTCGATGAGGCTCATTACCCCCGCCGCGTTGGAGTACATAGGTACTCCGAGCAGTGTCGCGAGAGGTACCGCAAACGGATTGTCTCCTCCCGCTATAGAGGTAATAAACTCGGTCGGAACATAACCGTGGATAAACGCTCCTACACCGACACCGATCAAAACATAAAGCCAAATTTTACGAAGGATATCCAACGTGTATTCTTTTGCATCGATCAGACGTGTTTTAAAAGGGATAACATGATTCTCAGCGTGGATTTCCCCCTCTATCGGTTTAACCTCGATGAGAACTTCTTTCTCTAATCCAAGCCTTCCGATAATGATCCCCCCGACAATAGCGACAAGAAGACCAAACCCGATATACAGAGCCGTCACTTTCCAGCCAAATATCCCAAAGAGCATTGCAATGGCGATTTCGTTGTTCAGCGGTGCGGAGATGAGAAAGCTAAACGTCACCCCAAGCGGTATCCGTGCTTGCAAAAAGCCCAAAAAGAGGGGAATCGCCGAACACGAACAAAAGGGGGTAATAATCCCAAAGAGTGCCGCGAAGACATTCCCTGTATATTCATGCTTTTTACTGAGATATTCCCTCACCTTTTCGGTAGAGAAATAGGAACGGAGCAGAGTTACGATAAAAATAATAACAATGAGTAAAAAAAGAATTTTGACCGTATCGTAGATGAAAAAGTTGAGAGCGTCAGAGAGTTTCTTCCCCTGCGGCAGTTGAAGCCATTCATAGACGAGGACGTTGACGCTCTCCTGCCACATACTCAGTCACACAACTCGGATTTGATGATCGGCAAGAGGGTTTCTTCGATGAGAGCGAGTGTTTTTGCATACTCTTCTACCTCTTTACCGCTGGGGTCTTCAAACGCAACATGGATTGTTTTTACCGCTTTAGGGAACATTGGACAGGTCTCATGGGCATGATCGCAGACGGTCACAACGAGATCAAACGGAGTGTCGATAACGGTATCGATCACTTTGGAGTGGTACACATCTTTCCAATACCCTTTTTCTTCCAACAGTGCTTGGGCATTCGGGTTGACTTTTCCGCTGGCTTTTACCCCTGAGCTTTGGGCAAATACACAATCACCCATTTTAGCATTGATGAGAGCTTCTCCCATGATAGAGCGGCAGCTGTTGCCGGTGCAGAGGATAAGGACGTTTTTCATAATTTACAGTCTCCAGTTTCTGATAGTTTTTGTAAAGGAGGGAGTTCGATTCCCAAACAGCGGATTTCAGCCAATGCTTCACTACGGAAGCGATCAAGAGGGGAACGGATGGAGTAATAGGCCCACGTACCGCACCGATCCACCCGTAAAAATCCTCCCTCTTTGAGGATTTTTAGATGACGTGAAAGACGTGATTGGATCATCCCAAAACTTGCTTGAAGATCACAAACACACAAGGCTCCGTGTTGATCTAAAAAAGCGAGTAGCTTCACACGGGTTTCATCGTTAAGTGCCGATACGGTTTCTAAAAAGATATCCATGCGTTACCTCCGATTTGTGAAAGTGTAACGAAATAAAAATAATATATCAAGATATATTGATATTATGGTACAATTTCTTTATCTGTTTTTGGAGAATAGCATGATTTTAGCCGTTTCACTCTTTTTAGTAACCTTAGTATTCATCATTTGGCAACCGCGCGGATTGCAGATCGGTACTACGGCGGTTGTCGGTGCGATCGCAGCGGTGATTCTCGGAGTTGTGAGTTTAGCCGATGTATGGACGGTCACCTCGATCGTCTGGGATGCAACACTCGCCTTTATCGGTATTATCCTCCTTTCGATGGTGCTCGATGAGATCGGATTTTTCGAATGGGCGGCACTTAAGATGGTTCGTCTCTCCCGTGGTAACGGAAATCTGATGTTTATCTATATGATGATTTTGGGAGCTCTTGTCGCGGCTTTGTTTGCCAACGACGGTGCGGCATTAATCCTCACCCCGATTATTTTGGCAAAGATGAAATATCTCAAACTAAACCCTATTGCAATGTTCGCCTTTTTAATGGCGGGGGGATTTATCGGCGACAGTGCATCGAATCCTTTGGTTATCTCAAACCTCACCAATATCGTAACAGCGGGATATTTCCAAATCGGTTTTTGGGAATACGCACGGGCAATGTTCTTGTCAAACCTTCTCAGTATTATTGCTTCTATTGTTGTATTGTGGCTCTTTTTTCGCAAAGATATTCCGACACATATCGATATTACCGGGCTTTCATCCCCTGAGTCGGCGATCAAAAACATGATCATGTTCCGTCTCAGCTGGTGGTTTTTGGGATTGTTGATGCTAGGGTATTTCGTCGGCGATGCGTATCATCTCCCTATCTCGGTATTTGCCCTTGGCGGTGCGCTTGTTTTCCTAGCCATCGCGACCTACTTCAAAGCGACGAAACCGATCATGACGATCAAAGCGGCACCGTGGCAGGTGGTGTGGTTCAGCATCGGGCTGTATGTCGTTGTTTACGGCCTCAAAAACGGCGGTCTTACCACCTATCTCGCAGGGGTGATTATGGAGCTTCAGAGTATGGGGAACGTCTATGCGATCATCGGAACAGGCTTTCTTTCCGCTATCCTCAGCTCAGTGATGAACAACATGCCAACCGTTATGATCATGGATATTGCGATAGCCGAAGCGGGGAATAGTGCATTGGCGTATGCCAACATCATCGGATGTAACCTCGGACCTAAAATGACCCCGATCGGATCACTAGCAACTTTGTTGTGGCTTCATGTTTTGGCGCAAAAAGGGGTTAAAATCGGATGGGGCGAGTATATGAAAGTAGGGCTGGTGATTACGCCGCCGGTATTGCTGGTGGCATTGGTGGGGCTCATTTAATTTTTACGGATATTTTCAGTTTTTCATATAAATTAAGCTTGAACGTTTTTATACATGAATTCTATGCCTGTCGGGCTTTGTCTTTTTTACTTTTCCCTTTCCCTTTTACCGGTTCGGGTCCTTTGACTTTGGGCGGCGGAGTCCCTATGAGTTCAAACCCCTCGATCTGCTCACGCGGCAGTTTGATAGAGGAGCGTTTTTCGATCAATCTAAAATGATTCCGCTCCTCGAAACCAATAAACGAAATCGCCAGACCCGATTTGCCCGCACGACCCGTCCGTCCGATACGGTGGATATAATCGGCAGGTGAGCGGGGGAGATCGAAATTGATAACGCAGGTGATACCGTCTATGTCCAAACCGCGCGCGGCGATGTCGGTGGCGAAGAGGATACGGATTTTTTTCGCTTTAAACTGCTCCAACACATAGGTACGATCCTCTTGGAGGAGGTCGCCGTTAAACGAATCTGCCGAAAATCCGTATTTGCGAAACTTTGCGGCGATGTTGTCGGAGGCTCTTTTGTTCGCCATAAAGACCAGTATCTGCTCCCATTTTTCACTCTCAAGAAGATGTCTCAGCAAAGGTCCTCTATTTTCAGGATTCACCTCGATAACCCGCTGTTGGATACTCTGTACGGTCGGCATCTCTGATTCTATCGTGATATGGATCGGATTTTGGGAGATACGGGAGGCGATCATCTCCATCTTCGGCGGATAGGTCGCGGAGAAGAGGAGATTTTGACGCTGTGAGGGGATCGATTCTAAGATCAACTCCAACTCTTCGGCAAATCCGAGATCGAGCATCTTATCCGCTTCATCGAGGACGAAAAATTCCAAGTGCGAGAGGTTCATCTGTTTTTTTCTCAATACATCGAGAAAGCGCCCCGACGTTGCGACGAGAATATCACACCCCTGCTGGATAGCGTAGAGTTGATCGCCGATCCCCTCTCCCCCGATGAGACTCACCACTTTGGGTGTTTTAGGCAAATATTTCCCCATCGTCTCAAACGTTTGCGCCACTTGGAGGGTGAGTTCGCGTGTCGGGGTGAGGATGAGGGATTTGATTTTCCCTTTCCCCTCCCCACGCGTTGACGACCAAAGCTCTAAAATCGGCAAGACGAAACTCGCACTTTTTCCGCTCCCAGTTTGTGCTTGAGCTAGAATATCACGACGTTCCAACACCAGAGGAATCACCTTTTCTTGGATCGGTGTCGGCTGTGTATAGCCGCTCTCACTCACGGCTCTAAGGATGGGCGATGATAGGTGAAAAGGTGAAAATGACATGGGGAATCCTTGTAAAGTGTAAAAGAAGTATAGTTAAAAATAGTAATCAATCGTGTTAATCCCTACATATTGGGTATAAACCTACAAATGGGTATTAAACTCATTTTTACCAATCAGCCAGAACTCTCCACCAACCAGAATGAAGCACTTTCGGCATTGCTTTTAGCAATCTATGGGAAAAATTCTCGGGCGTCCAAAGGGAGCTAAAAATAAAACCCGCATACTTGATCCCTACAAAGAAGAGATTATTCGACTGCTTGGTATTGGCGTGAGTCAAAGCAGTGTTCTTAAAATTATCAATGCGAAACTGGAAAAACCAATATCCATGACAGCATTACGATACTTCATCATGCGCGAACTTGATCTATTTTGATCACGCCCCAATCAAGGATTCATAGGGGACGTGCAAGCGCGCATGAAGATTACGAATCATAGTGATGGAGAGCTGTCGCTTTTTATTAATCACTTCAGAAACCTTGGAGCGTGTGCCGATAATAGGTGTTAAATATTT
>NZ_JBAQPS010000009.1:0-3616 GCF_049305995.1 Sulfuricurvum sp. | reverse complement strand
TTCTACCGCTTCTCCCAAAAGAGAGCTACGCCCTTCGAGCTGTAAGGATACACCGAGTAAATCGATTTGATTCCCCGCATCGTTGACGTAATACTCTGCCGTAATATCGTAACCTAAATGACGCCCGAGACGCAAGATCGTGTCACCGTATACGGCTCCGCGTGCATGTCCGATATGAAGCGGCCCCGTCGGATTGGCGCTAACGAATTCAAGGAGGATAGAGCCTTTTTTATCACTGCTACCGAATTGTTCACCGTGGCTCAACGCCCATGAAGCATACTCGTCCAAAAACGATTCGGAGAGACGAAAGTTAATATACCCTTTGACCGATTCAACCGCACCGAACATTTCGCTTTCATTGAACGATGTTGCGATCTCTTCGGCAATAACCATAGGAGATTTTCGTAGCTCTTTAGCAAGGGAAAAAGCGATTGGGGTGGCGAAGTGACCGAAAGAGCGATCTTTCGGCTTTTCGAGGATAACGTCACAATTGAATTTATCGCGCAACAGCGCAGAGACTCGCTGCTTCAAGAATTACGCTTGTGTAGTAGTTTTTGGAGCTTCTACCGTTGTAGACGCTGTGGCATCGACTTGTTTCGGAGCTTCAGTCGGAGTAGTTGTTGCTACCGATTCTTCTTCTTTCATCTCTTTTTTGAAATTACGGATCCCTTGTCCGATCCCTTTTGCAAGGTCAGGAATTTTTTTCGCACCGAACAACAAAATAACAATTCCGAAAATCAATAATAATTCGGTTCCGCTTGGCATACTCATGATTAGAGTTCCTTCTGTAGAAAATTAAGTGGGGAAGTATAACGTATTTCGATGAATACACCAAAAGTTTTAGGGAATCTTTCATATTTATGTGAAATGATTTAAGATATCTCCCGTATCCGAAAGATACGGGTAGCTTTAGGGGGTTGTAGGGACATTTGTCCCTGCCGATTTATGGGCTTTGCTCATAAATCGTTTCATATTCGTCAGGACGCTTCCCATGTTTGAATAAATTCGTTGATTTGTAGCGTTGGTATTTTCATCCGTGCCGCTTTTGCGATAGAAACTAAAATTTCCGCTGCCTCTTCCAAATTATCATTAACTACTAAAAAATCATACTCGCTTATACGTTGAACTTCCCGTTTAGCCATCTCAATTCTCCCTGCGATGACCTCTTCACGATCAGTCGAACGGTTATAGAGCCTCTTTTTGAGTTCTTCCAACGTCGGAGTCGTAATAAAAACAGAAGTCGTAATATCACCCAGCCGATTTTGAATCGCATCATGCCCTTGAACATCAATATCAAAAATAACCAGTTTCCCCTCTTTAAGCGCTTTTTTAACCGGTCCGAGCGATGTTCCATAGTAGTTGCCGTGAACTACAGCGTATTCCAAAAACATCTCTTGCTCAATGTCATGTTTAAACTCATCAACACTAACAAAATGGTAATGAATCCCTTCAATTTCACCCTCGCGCTTCACTCTGGTCGTTGTAGAAATCGAAAAATAGATCGGACCGATTTGATCGGTAATTTTGTTGATTAACGAACTCTTTCCTGCTCCGCTAGGACCCGATAAAACTAAAATTGCACCACTGTGATGATTCACTTTTCATTCCCGAAATTAATATTGATGCTGATATTCAGCCCTTTAAGCGATTTAGCTACATCTTCGTTAGAAAGTGCTTTTAAAAGTGCTTGCAACGCTTCTACCCCTTCGGCATGGGATGATGCGATAGGTTCTTGGACAGGCTCCTCTTCCTCATCCAATCCTAAAACCTCTTCAAATTCATCCTCTAATGGTTCAATGTTATCCAAATCACCCATTATTTCATCATCCATTTCAACTTCAGGTTCATCGTCAACCTCTTCACCAATAGCCAATTTAAGTTCACGCTCACTTAACATATCCAACTCATCAAATTCGTCAGCTTCTTGCTTGGGGAGTGTAAGCCCCACCTCCAAAGAATCCTCCAAATTAAGTTCTAAATCATCTAGTTCTACCTCTTTATCAAGTGTTTCCGCTTCTAAATTATTCACCGCATCTTGAATTTGAGACTCTAAATTATCCAATTCTTCATCATTCAAAAGGATATCTTCCTCATAATCCGGTATTATCAAGTCATCAATAGAATCAGATGCTTCAGATATAGGTTCTTCAATATCATCGAATAAATGGTCATTAATGTTAAAATCTCCTCTACTAAAATCCACTTCTTCTTCAACTATGGGTTCTTTGATCGGCTTGACAATAATTTCATCCTCATCAAATCCCCATTCATCTCCTTCTGTATCATCCAAAAGATTTTGAACTTCTTGAACCTCTTCTTTATCCAAAACCGCCATTTGAGGTATCTCATCGAAATTTTCCATCTCTTCCGATATTAAAGGTTCTTCTTCATTATCCTTCAAATCAATTTCATCATCTAAACTACTCAAATCAAAAAATTCAAAATCATCATTCAAATTTTTTACATCAGGCAATGTCTCTTCCAAATGAATAGCGTATATCGGTTCTTCTTTTGTATTTTCTACTCTCTTTGAAATGACTGTATTTTCAGAAAATTGAGTAGAAAATATTCTTTTTTCAATTTGAACAAACATATCAACAAGATCAGTAGGAAGAAACGGTTTGTTGATAACGTTATCAAAACCGGCCGGAATTGCTTGCCCACGGGTTGCCATTAATAAAAGACTTTTATAGGTGACTAATTCCTTTAAACCCATAAACGCTTCATCACTGTAAAGAGCATCATCAATAATTAATAAATCGTAATCACTCTCTTCAATTTCATCAACCGACCAAATAACTTTCAGATCATCTTTTGTTTTTTGTGCACTGAGAGCCACCAGTTTACGGACAACCGGGTTATCGTTAAAAAGCAAAATTTTCATACGTTCTACCTCTCTTTATATACTCTTGTTATATCAAAAGCTTCGTGCTATCATTGTAACTAAAAAAAAATTAAATGATAAAACTTCTTTGGCTTCTTTGTGCTGTTATCTCTCTTTTTGCAAAAGAAACCGTTTTTTTTATTCCAAATAATCACGCATCATTCGTCCATGAACTTTCCAAAGCATTTAAAAATAGCTCACAAGTTTTTATTGTAACCTCTTCTTTCAATCACACTGAACTTCAAAAAAGACTTACCGCTTTATCAAAACAAGAAACCAATATCACAATCATTCTTAATAATGCAAAAAGTGACCCTCTTTCTATGGTTCAATACCATCATATTAATCTTTACTACTCGACTATTCCATTAGATCAGACATTTATTCTCATTGATCATTCTTATGGCTGTATTTTAGATGGGGGGATTGAAGATGAGGCATTTCATCGTCAGCATACACCGATACGATGCAGTACTGATCCGATTTGGATTAAAACCCTTTATACTTCATTATCTCCTATTATGAAATACTCTAAACGTTATCTAAAATAATTTTTCCAAAAAATTATACGCATTTTGCGTTTGTGCTGTTACAATCATAAGCGTTGCACCCAATGTCACCATTAAAACAATAAAAGATATAGCAATTTTGATCGGCATACCAATAACTAAAAGGTTAAATTGAGGCATCGTTTTCATTAGCATACCGAATATAACATCAGCCAATATGGAC
>NZ_JBAQPS010000008.1:0-6516 GCF_049305995.1 Sulfuricurvum sp. | reverse complement strand
GAGTTGATCAGTATAATCGACCGAGACTTTTCCACCCTGTACCAAACGCCCAAAGAGCATCTCATCCACCAAAGGATCTTTGATTTTTTCCGAAATAACACGCCCCAAAGGGCGTGCTCCCATCGCTTTGTCATAACCAATTTTCGCGATATAGGCTTTGGCTTTATCGCTCAACACTACTGTCACTTTTTTAGTTTTTAACTGATCGTTGAGCTGAGCGATAAATTTATCAACAATCCCCTCGACAACATCCATTGGCAATGTCCCAAACTCAATAACCCCATCGAGACGGTTACGAAACTCAGGGGTAAAAAACGATTTAAGTGCTTCATGACGTGAGATTGCGCTATCGGCATTAAAGCCCATCACGCTGCGTTCCGTAGCTCCAATATTGGAGGTCATAACGAGGACGACATTCGCAAAGTTAGCTTTAAATCCCGTATTATCGGTCAACGTTGCACTGTCCATCACCTGCAACAATACATTGATCAAATCGGGATGCGCTTTTTCGATCTCATCGAGCAGTAAAACCATGTACGGATGCTTACGTACCGTCTCGACCAGTAATCCCCCCTGCTCAAACCCTACATACCCAGGAGGAGCCCCTATGAGACGGCTAAGGGCATGTTTTTCCATGTACTCGGACATATCAAACCGCTCAAAATAGATCCCCAATGTCTCTGCCAACGATTTCGCCAGTTCTGTTTTACCTACCCCCGTAGGACCGGAAAACAAAAAGGAGGCAATCGGTTTTTGCGGTGCACTGAGACCTGCGTAGGAGCGTTTAATGGATTTAACCACTTGTTCAATCGCACCGTCTTGCCCAATAACCAGTGCTTTTAGATCGCTCTCTAGTGAAGCAAGTTTTTCACGTTCATCCACACCCATTTTAGAAGTAGGTATCCCTGTCATTTTTGCGATAACCATCTCGATATCATGAGGAGTTATAGTAGTTCGTTTGTGGGTTTTAAGATGAAACGAAGCCCCCGCTTCATCAATCAAATCGATAGCAACATCGGGTAAAAAACGATCTGTAATATATTTTTTAGAGAGTTCTACGGCAGAGCGCAATGCTTTATCAGTGTATTTCACCCCATGGTGTTTCTCATACCGTGCACGTAGCCCTTTGAGGATCAAAAAGCTCTCTTCATCACTCGGTTCACCCACCTCGATACGGGCGAAACGACGGCTGAGGGCACGGTCTTTCTCAAACACGCTTCGGTATTCGGTATGAGTTGTTGCCCCCATACATTTGAGCACCCCCGACGCAAGGGCAGGTTTGAGCTGATTAGAGGCATCCATACTTCCACCACCCACAGCACCCGCTCCGACAATCGTATGAATCTCATCGATAAACAAAATCGCGTTTTGATGCTCTGCGGCTTCATCCATCACCGCTTTAAGACGTTTCTCAAAATCGCCCCGATATTTGGTTCCCGCCAACATCGCCCCCAAATCAAGAGCAAATATCTCGGCATCTTCGAGCAACACCGGAACATCACCGGAGAGGATACGCAATGCCAACCCCTCGGCAATCGCCGTTTTACCCACTCCAGGTTCACCGATCAATAAAGGATTATTCTTTTTACGACGGCAAAGGGTTTGAATAGCACGCTCAATCTCATTAACACGCCCGATGACGGGATCAATTTTCCCTTTTTTGGCTTGATCAATCAGATTGATCGCATATTTTTGCAAAGCCCCCTCGCTACGGGAATCCTCTTGCGCACTCTCGATATCACGATGCGATATCGCTTCGAGAACATCGACACGGCTGATCCCGTATTCTTCGAGAAGCATACAGGCATAGGTATGGTGTTCTTCGTATACCGCCGCAATCAGATCTCCGACATCAGCGACCTCTTTTTGAGCACTTCGCACATGATGCATCATCCCATCGATCATACGAGCCAATGCTACCGTCTCAAACGGATCTTGCTCGGTATCCTCCGGCAGCGGCTCCATCGTTTGGATCAAATATGCACCCAAAGATTCTCGAATAATCTCGACATCCGCACCGCACGCTTTGATAATCGATTCCCCATCAGGAGAATTCAAAAGAGCTAACATCACATGCTCAATCGTTAGATATTCATGCCGCTGATGGCGTGCGAAGGCAACCGCTTTTTGGAAAATCGCATTGAGTTCCGTGCTCACCATGTTTATGCCTCCTCCATTATCGCTTTTAGGGGGAATCCGTTTTCACGTGCTAAAGTCCCCACTTGATGCACTTTTGTCTCCGCAACTTCAAAAGGATAAACCCCGCATAAACCACGACCGCATTTGTGCACTTCGATCATAATTCGATGAGCATCTTGAAAGTTTTTGCGAAAAAGTTTCATCAAAATATCGACCACAAAATCCATTGATGTGTAATCGTCGTTAAGCAAAAAAACATTGTACTGCTTCGGATGCTCTAAAATTGTCTCTAAACTTGTTGAGTGTTCATGTTTTGTCGCCATAATTGAACTATACCGAATCTTTTTAAATTTTTGCCGCATTAACGAAATCTTCGATAATTGCTTCAGCACTTTCCAAGCCAATCGAAATACGAATAAGTCCAGGTGTTATACCTAAGAACTCCCGTGTCGCTTCATCAAAATCACGATAAATGGTCGATGCCATATGAAGACCCAAAGTACGGCTATCGCCGATATTCGCCGTAATAGTGATGAGCCTAGAGTGATTTAAAAACTCAAATGCGCGTTCTTTGCTCCCCATATCAATCGTGAGTATGGTTCCGCATCCGTTTGCAAATTGGCTCAGATAGCGCTCATGATGGGGGTGATGTGGCAAGCAAGGATGGTTAACACTAAAACCTTTATCATGCAGTGCTCTAGCAACGTTCTCTACCGTCGTAACGATTCGATCGAGGCGTAAAGGCAATGTTTCCAATCCCAACAAAGTAAGGTAACTGCCAAACCCATTTGAGCTCATTCCGAAATCACGTAAAGCCCGTTTTTTGGCATTGGCCACCAGTGCCATGGAACCCATTTTTTGGATAAATGGGTGGATGTCACGATAACGATCTTCTTTAAACTTATCTTCCCCCTCAGCAATGGCGCGAAAAATCACTGCACCACCCAGTGCGGAGGCATTTCCCGTGATAATTTTCGTCGTCGAATAGACGACGATATCCGCTCCCAAAGCCAACGGTGCAACACTAAGCGGAGTAATCGTATTATCCACCATCAACACAACTCCATGGCGATTGGCGATCTGCGCGATCTTACCAATATCAGGAAGGCGCATATTAGGATTGCCGACACTCTCTAGAAAAATTATTTTCGTCGCCGTATTGATCGCATCCTCGATACCCTCAAACTCATCCACATCAAAAAATTTAGTGATGATCCCAAATCGGGAAAGTGTTTCGGAAAAATAGGAATACGTTCCGCCGAACAATCCGCCGATACTAATAATCTCATCCCCTGCACGCAACAGACTGAGTGTCGCCATTGCCGTTGCACCCATACCTGATGAAGCGGCAACCGCGCCCGCGCCCCCATCCATAGAAGCGAGAATTTGTTCTAACTGAGATGATGTCGGATTCCCCACACGCGCATAGAGCGGTTTTTTCACCGAACCCTCGAATATCCCCTCACCCATCTCACTGGTGCCATACCCAAACGACGCCGAGTTAACCATCACAGGGCTGATTGCCCCCTCTTTTTTCCCCACTTGCTGAACCATGCGGGTTGTAAACTCTTCAAAGCGATTCATCATCAAACCTATATTAAAATTAGGCAATTATAACCTAAAAGGGTCTTGCCTTGTCTAAACGAATTTTCGTAACCGCTACCAATACCAATATCGGCAAGACCCACACTTCAAAATTGCTGATTCAAGCATTCAGTGCACTTGGTTTCAGTGTGGGAGTCTATAAACCTATTGAAACAGGTGTAAAGGATTTCCCAAGCGATGGAAGTGAACTTTTTAATGCCGCCTGTATTCATAATTCTGCACTTTTATCGTTGACACTACAAAATATTGTACCGCTTCAGTTTACCCTTCCCGCCGCACCTTTTGTCGCCAACAGAGGGAGGAAAATTGATTTCACTCTATTCGACAGTGCTTTAGCCAAAATCGAAGCTCTTTGTGATATTGTCATTATCGAAGGAGCTGGAGGTCTAATGGTTCCGATCGATAGTGAAACTATGATGATTGATTTGGCTCGCTACTTCAACGCTACAACCCTATTGGTCACCCACTGCAACCTCGGCTGTATCAACGACACGTTACTCAGTATAAACGTTCTCGAAGAGTCTAAACTCCCCTTCGTTGTCGGCTTTAACTGCCGAGCGGAAGATACTTCTTTTGAGACGACATCCCTCCCTTATCTAAATTATCGATTCCCATCAATTTACCGAATTGACCAAGACATCGATACCATTGCCAAAGCACTTTTAGATACAATATCATCATAAATACGAGGACAATACTATGAAACATCTTATCCGTACAGACGACTTTACCACCGAAGAGATTCATCAAGTATTACAAGATGCTGAGCACTATTTGGGAGGGCAATTCGACCCGATCCTCAAAGAAAAAATCATTATTACCCTCTTTTTCGAAAACTCCACCCGTACTAAAAGCTCCTTTGAAATCGCTGCCAAACGGCTCGGTGCCGAAGTGGTTCATCTGGATGTTCAAAAAAGCTCTACCCAAAAAGGGGAGAGTCTCGTTGACACAGCAGCCAATCTCGATGCAATGGGACCGCACGCAATGATCGTCCGTCACGCCCATGCAGGAGTCCCCAATATCCTCGCACAGCATACCAATGCCTCCATCATTAATGCGGGTGATGGAGCACATGCCCATCCGACACAAGCCCTTCTCGATCTCTTTACCCTTCGCCGCCATTTCGGAGATCTTATGGGTAAAAAAATCGCCATTGTCGGTGATATTAAAAACTCACGCGTTGCCAACAGCAATATCGAGCTATTAACACGTTTTGGGATGGAGATCACCCTTGTGGCACCTCCTCATTTTCTCCCCGAAACCTCTCTTCAAACAACCCACAACATTCGTGAAGCCATCGATGGCATCGATGCCATCATGTCTCTACGAACCCAAACAGAGCGCCACTCTCATCAAACCTACGGTTCGTTAAAAGATTATGGTTCAGACTTTTGCATTACCCATGAGCTTGTTGGGAAACGCGATCTTATCCTCCTTCATCCAGGCCCGGTTCATCGTAATATTGACATAGATGATGAGATGTTAAAAGACCCCCGTTGTAAAGTTTTGGAACAAGTACGAAACGGTGTTGCCATCCGTATGGCAGTCCTAAAAGCACTTATCGCCTAATGATGCAGAGTTTTAGTTCCCTCGTCTCTGCGGGGGTTCCTTGCTTTTTTTATACCGATTTTACCGGAACAACTCTCCATTGCTATACATTAGATGAACTCAAAGGCGAAGATATTGAATTTGCTTTTCAAAGCGATACAGATAGTAGTAACTCCCCTCACAAGCCCTCTTTCTTCCCTTTGTCATTAGAAAATTATCGACTAAAATTCAATAGCGTTCAAGAACATATACGGTGCGGTAATACCTATCTACTCAATTTAACACAAGCAACTCCTATCGAGTCTCCCTACACACTCCAAGAGATCTATACCATGGCACATGCCCCCTATAAACTGCGAGTAAGAGATCAGTTTGTCTGCTTCTCTCCAGAGCCGTTTATCACGATTGAAAACAACACCATACACACCTATCCAATGAAGGGGACGATCGACGCATCACTCCCAAATGCCATCGAAACAATTATCAACGATCCGAAAGAGTTTGCCGAACATACAATGATAGTCGATCTCTTACGTAACGATTTAGGAATAGTCGCGAACAGTATTAAAGTGGAAAAGTTCCGATACATTACAACCATCGATACAGGAGAAAAAAAACTGCATCAAGTAAGTTCTCATATATCGGGTTCGTTAAAAAGTAATTGGAAAGAGAATGCTGAAGGATTGATTTTGGCTTTATTACCGGCAGGTAGCATCAGCGGAACACCAAAACGAAAAACACTCGAAATTATCCAAGAGGTCGAAGGATATAATAGAGGCTATTTCACCGGTGTCTTCGGTTATTTTGACGGAGAGAATCTCTACAGTGCCGTCGCTATCCGTTTTATCGAAAGAATAAACGGAAAACTTATTTACAAAAGCGGTGGAGGAATCACCGCAGACAGTGAATGTGAAAGCGAGTACAAAGAGATGATTGATAAGATTTATATACCTTAGCGAATACTCACTTGAGATTTTAATTTCTGAACCGTTTTTGGTCCAATCCCTTTTACATTTACCAGTTCGTTCACACTTTTAAATCCACCATGCGCTTTACGATACTTTAAAATCTCTGTAGCCTTTGTTGGACCAATGCCATAAAGAGTTTGAAGTTGTGCAGAATTGGCTTTATTGATATTGACAACACCAAATGCAAAAGAAAAAAAGAGAAAAAGGATTGTGAAAATTTTAACCATATATAACCTCATAACTTAAAGTATCATAT
>NZ_JBAQPS010000007.1:0-6943 GCF_049305995.1 Sulfuricurvum sp. | reverse complement strand
CAGGAGCTATCCATAGCGGGGGAATACATCATCCTAGGCGAATCGGTTCCCGCAGGGACGACGACGGCACTCGCTATGGCGTTGGCGTTGGGGTACGATGCGCGGGAGAAATTCAGCAGCAGTTTTAAAAATGCTCCCGAGGGGATCAAACAACGTGTTATAGATAAAGCCCTCTCCTATGTGAATGAGAGCGACGAACTTTTCGACATCCTCTCTCAGGTGGGGGATAATATGGTGATCTTCAACGCCGGATTGATCCTTGGTCTCCAAAACCGCGACATCCCGATTGTGTTGGCGGGGGGGACGCAGATGGCGTGTGTGTTGCTCGTGATCAACCGCATTTTGCAGATGATGGAGGGGGAATTAGAAAGTTCCAAAATCGCCCTTTGTACGACCAAATGGGTCGCCGAAGATGCCAACAGCGATATTAAAGGGCTGTTAGAGATGAACGATTTCAGCATTAATGCCTATTACGCCGATTTCGATTTCTCCCTCACTGCCCATCCCGCCCTCAAACTCTACGATGAGGGGGAGGCGAAAGAGGGGGTCGGCGCGGGGGGTGCGCTGGTTTATGCGTTGCTCAATGGCATTACTAAAGAGGCGATTACCCGTAAAGTGGAGAGCTTTTTAGGATGAAGATACTTTACTTCGGCGGACAGAAATCGGGAAAAAGCACGTTGGCGGAGGCAAAGGCACTTGCCATCGCGACTGATAAGCCCTATTATCTCGCCACCTACGACCACACTTTCGGCGACAGCGAGATGGGGGAACGGATCGAAAAACACCGCTCTTCTCGCGGCGAAGAGTTTATCACTCTCGAAGAGAGTCATCATTTAGCCGATGTCATTCAGCCGCACCAAACCTACCTGATCGACTGCATCTCGATGTGGATTCTCAACCGCATAGATGAGCGCGAAGAGACATTGACCAGCGAGATCGAAGCACTGGGATGCGTAAATGCTAACATCGTATTTGTCCTCAACGACGTCGGCAGTGGAGTCATCCCCAATGATCCAATCAGCCGACGTTACGTCGATTTATCGGGAATTATAGGGCAAAAAATCGCCGCGCTGTGTGATGAGGTTTACGAAGTGAAACTGGGATTGGAGAAGCGGCTCAAATGACGACCTACGCTCATGGAGGGGAGGTAAACAGCTTTGCCGCGCTCTGCGGATGCGCTCCCGAAGAGGTGATTGATCTCTCCTCGAACATCAACTTCACTACACCTACGGTTGATTTTAGCGGAGTGACCCTCAACGCTTATCCGAGCTATAAAGTACTAACGGAGGCGTTAGCTGAGCATTACGGTGTTGCGTCGGAAGAGTTAGAGCTTTTCAACGGAGGCTCTTCGGCGATTTTTACATTGCTCCGATTTTTCGACAACCCCACCTGCACGATCTACTCCCCCGCCTATTTGGAATACAAAAAAGCGGCACTTCTTTACAATAAAAAAGTCTCTTTCATCAACCGCTTTGAGTCGATGGATGCGGAGGTTGAGGAGAACTCCCTCGTCATCTTCGTCAACCCCTCTACCCCTGACGGTCACTACTACGAGATCGAGACACTGATGGAGCGATGGAGTGCCAAAAACTGCACGATCCTCATCGACGAATCGTTTTTGGAGTTTTGCGGGGGAGAATCGGCAACCCGCTACTTCCACAGCTACGATAAACTCTATGTTTTAAAATCACAAACCAAATTTTACGGATGCGCGGGGGTGAGGGTCGGGATCGTCCTCTCCTCGCGTGAGAATATCGCTGCCCTTAAGGAAAAAGAGCCTCTGTGGAAAATTTCGACGCTCGATAGCCATTTTCTAATCATGGCTCTACATGATAAAGCATTTCATACACGCTCTCATAAGTTGAATGACGAAGCAAAAATGTATTTAAAAACCATTATCGATCATTCGCCTCTTTTTGAGGAGGTATTCGAGAGCAATACAAACTTTTTTCTCGTCCGTCTTGCTTCAATGAGCGCGAAGGAATTTCAAGAAAAGCTTCTCTCTCATAAGATCATGGTGCGTGATTGCTCCAATTTTGACTTTTTGGATGATCGAACTATTCGGATTGCGGTGAAAAGTATTTCAGCGTTGAAACAGTTTAAAATAGTAGTTTCTACTTTAGTATTAAGAGGTCACTCCAATTAAAGTTATTTTTATTTTATACTTTTTCTAAAATAAACGCTATACTAAACGATCATTTTTTTGAGGAGTTAAAATGGCGGGAGTACTCTTTTCCTTTTACAACTTTGCATCGTTGATCGATCTTAATATCGGGATCTCGGATCGGCTCGATGAAAATCGTTCTGAAAGTTTTACCATTCTTTTCTGTGATTTTTCAAAAATATCACAACAACTTATTGATACTAATCTGCCGAGTTTGCTTCGAACGTCAGACTCCATCGTCCACTGGGAGCATTTTTATTTTTTTGTAATGCCTTACACCGACCGATATGGTTGCGGTATTGTCAAACGGATGATTGAAGATTTGTTTGCTACCCAAATTCCATCTGCTGCCGTTTGTTATCCTTCTAACGGAGAAAATGCACTTGAATTGCTTGAATCGCTCCACATAGAAGTTAAAAAAATACATAAACTTGATTTAGATTGCCTCTACAGCGCAATCAATAAAGAGCCTTAATATAGGCTCATTTTGAGTTTTGTAAAGCTACCGGATAAAAGCTATGATATTGAGAGTTTTTATAATACTCAAGCGCTTCATGAAGATCATTTTTTCGACCAATATTTCGATCATAAAGGTAAATATTTGTTGAAACATTATCGCAAGGTTGAACTTTACATGCTTCCACCTCTTTAGCTTCAGCTGGAACGGATGATTTAACCTCCTTTATCTCTTCCAGAGTGCTCTTCACTGTCGCTACAGTTAAGTTTTTTGTGTGTACGGTATCATTATGTTCAGGAGTCGGATGATCACATACTAACGGTGTTTTACGGTGTAATGTACGGATAAATGCATCTTTACTAATCATTTTTGCTTTTTTCAGATCATGCTGAGCTGCTTTGGTTGTCAGATATTTACCTACCGTGACAATACTGCAATTACCTTCTTTTATTTTGATGGACGAAAGAGTGCTTGCATGTACTTTTTTCTCAAAAGCGGAAGTGATCGAACCCTCTTTTTGGGCACTGATCGTTTGAATTGTATATTCCTCCGCACTCAACACTACGCTAGATACACTGAAGATCATTATTAGGGCTAACTTTTTCATGTCACGTATATCGGCACCTTTCTTCAAAAACTTTACGCTTATTGTATCTCATTGACATTTAAGAGCCCTAATCGTATAATTGCGCTCCAAACATCTTTTGGGCCCTTAGCTCAGCTGGGAGAGCGCTTCGCTGGCAGCGAAGAGGTCGTCGGTTCGATCCCGATAGGGTCCACCAAACCATCATTATTCTCAATACCTCCCCAAAAAACCGCTCTCTTTACTACAAAAACTAGGGGGACTTTCATCTATTGCGATAGAGCGGATACGTCTTTTGTTTAGCGAAATAGTTTTTTAATAATCTATCATAATCGTATACTTTATCTCAAACGAATCAACATTACCGTATAATCCGCGATATTTTCTCATACGAGGCACCCCAATGGATATTATTGCAATCAAGCATGATGATCAAATAATCGATTTACAAACCGCTGGGGCACTTGGAATTAGCGGCGAAGAGATTGTTTATGACAACTCTCCAGAGTCTCTCGAAGTTCTTCGACATTCCTGTGCTCACTTGATGGCTGAGGCGATCAAAGCACTTTATACCGACGCTAAATTTTTCGTCGGACCGACGGTAAAAGAGGGGTTTTATTACGATTTTAAAGTAAATGAAACCATCGGCGAAGAGGATCTTAAAACCATCGAGAAAAAGATGCTCGATATTGCCAAAGGCAAAGAGAAGATCGAACGTTACGAGATCACCAAAGACGAAGCACGCGCTAAATTTGCAAACGATCATTTGAAACAAGCCGTTATGGATCGTATTCCATCTGAAACGGTAACGATCTATAAGCAAGGGGATTTTGAAGACCTTTGCCGTGGACCTCATTTGCCGAGCGTCGGTTTGATCCGCTATTTCAAATTGACCAAAATCTCCGGTGCGTATCTCGGCGGTGACAGTAAAAACGAGATGTTGACCCGTATTTACGGAATCGCATTTGCCGATAAAGAGTCACTTAAAGCGTATCTCGATCAAATGGCGGAAGCCGAAAAACGAGACCACCGCAAAATCGGTGCCGAGATGAAACTCTTTACCTTCCGTGAAGAGGTCGGTGCAGGATTTCCGATTTGGCTCCCTGCGGGCGCGCGTATGCGTTCACGACTGGAGCAATTGCTTTTCAAAGCACACCGTAAACGCGGCTATGAGCCAGTACGTGGTCCTGAGATGCTTCGAAGTGATCTATGGAAAGTGTCGGGTCATTATCAAAACTACGGTGAAAACATGTATTTTACCAATATTGATGAACTCGAATTCGGGGTTAAACCGATGAACTGCGTCGGTCATATCAAAGTCTACGAACACGATTTGCATTCGTACCGTGATCTCCCTCTCAAATACTTCGAGTACGGGATTGTTCATCGCCATGAGATGACGGGTGCACTTCATGGATTGTTCCGTGTTCGCGAATTTACCCAAGACGATGCGCATATCTTTTGTACGGCCGATCAGATTGAGCAACAAATCATTGAAGTCGTTGATTTCGTCGACAAAATCATGAAAACGTTTGAGTTTAACTACAAAATGATGATTTCAACAAAACCTGAAAAAGCAGTCGGAGATGACGCGGTATGGGAAATTTCGACCAACGCACTTAAAACGGCGATGGACAAAAATAACCTTGCCTACGAGATCGATGAGGGGGGCGGAGCGTTTTACGGTCCTAAAATCGATATCAAGATTACTGATGCTATCGGACGTGAATGGCAGTGTGGAACGATCCAACTCGACTTCAATCTTCCGGCGCGTTTCGAGCTCGAATACAACGGCGAAGAGAACGTTAAAATTCAACCGGTGATGATTCACCGTGCAATTTTAGGTTCTTTTGAGCGATTTGTTGGTATATTGACGGAGCATTACGCTGGGGAGTTCCCGATGTTTATCGCTCCGACACAGGTGGCAATCGTTCCGATTGCCCCTACACACGAAGGATACGCACGTGAATTGGCCGATAAATTGATCGATTTGGGTGCTGATTTTGAGATTTTCGATAAAAACGAGAGTCTTAATAAACGTATCCGTACAGCGGAAAAAGGTCGTGTACCGATGATCATCGTTTTAGGGGATGAAGAGGTAAACAACAAAAGCATTGCAGTGCGTGATCGCAGATCACGTGAGCAATACAACCTGAGCGAAGAGGATTTCCTCGCAATGGTAAAACAAAAAATTAATGAGGTACATTTTTGATTAAGAAACAAGACCGAGTCCAAATGAACGAGGATATCCGCGTTCCTGAGGTACGTTGTGTAGTAGATGGTGGTGAAGCATTAGGGATCATTACGATCCAAGAGGCTATGGCTAAAGCCAACGAACTGGGGCTTGACCTCGTATTGATCTCTCCGGATGCGAAACCTCCGGTTGCGAAGATCATGGACTACGGTAAGTTTCATTATCAAGAAGAGAAAAAGAAAAAAGAGGCGCGTAAAAAGCAAACCAAAGTTGAGGTCAAAGAGATCAAGCTTTCGGTCAAAATTGCTGAAAACGATGTGAGCTATAAAGTGAAACATGCCCGTGAATTCCTCGAAGAGGGGAAACATGTCCATTTTCGCGTATTCTTACGTGGACGTGAGATGGCACACCCTGAAGCAGCAGTTGCGGTTTTACAGCGTGTTTGGCCTATGGTTGAAGACATTGGAATGATGTATAAAACGCCTGCTATGGAAGGACGCTATTGTAACATGATGGTCCATCCGAAAAAAGACGATAAAAAATAACGTTATACATTCTCTTCTATAAACTCCTTTATCTCCCTTTCTCCCGCGTTTAGGGGATTGCAAAGGACAGATATGTCCTTGCTGCTAAGAGGGGCTTTGCTCCTTTTAGCATTTACATAAAATCAAAAGCTTTTTTATGGTATAATCCGCGTCTCGTTTAGAGAATTTTTGCGAAAGGATCAAGCCGATGCCAAAAATGAAATCAGTAAAAGGGGCGGTTAAACGCTTCAAAGTAAAGAAAAACGGCACGCTCAAACGTGGTTCTGCATTCCGTAGTCATATTTTGACTAAACAAGATGCAGGAACTCGTCGCGGGCAGAATGCACCAAAAGTGGTTGCAGCTGTTGATGTTAAAAACATCAAAAAGATGATCGTAGGCTAAAACCTATTAACCCTCCAGCGTTATTGCTGGGCAAGTCCGCAAAGCGGCACCCCGTCATTAAAATTGAAATGAACCGGGTCAAGAAAGGAAAAAAATGCCAAGAGTAAAAACGGGTGTCGTAAGACGCAGACGTCATAAAAAAGTATTGAAACTCGCACGTGGTTTCTACAGTGCACGCCACAAACATTTCCGTAAAGCGAAAGAGCAATTAGAGCGCTCACTCGTATACGCGTTTCGTGACCGTAAACAGAAAAAACGTGAATTCCGTAAATTGTGGATTATCCGTATCAATGCGGCTTGTCGCCTAAACGGAATGAGCTATTCAGTATTCATGAATGGTCTTAAACGTGCCAACATCGAACTTGATCGCAAAATCCTTGCTGATATGGCAATGAACGACGCAGCGGCATTTACTGCCCTCACCGCTCAAGCTAAAGCAGCACTGTAATTCTAAACACTTCGGGGATAACTCCTCGAAGACCTCTTTTTCTTAAATCCACCTTCATTTCAAAACGACAAACCGTTCAAAGAACGATTTATTGCTCGATACGATACCCTTTGTTTTCAAGACATTTTTGACACTCTACTGTGATAGGTGCTTTGGATGCTTCGGTAGCC
>NZ_JBAQPS010000006.1:0-1758 GCF_049305995.1 Sulfuricurvum sp. | reverse complement strand
CAGCGAAGTTATCCGAGCAAACCGATAAACTCCTTACCCAAATCGATTATCATCAGCTCACCTCATACCTATGTGCTTCAAATTCCATCTATATCCCCTTTTCATGGGATCAACTCGAAGAAGGTTCTTTAAACTTCAAAAAAACTGCCGATAAAAAATTCTATTGTGAAATCAATCTCCGCCTCAAAGAGTACGGGGAACTCAATCTTATGATGGCACTATATGCGGGAAATCAACTCGAAATTCAGGCTCATACCGAAAAGCCTGAACTCAAAACACTTATTCAAGACAATATTGGTGAGCTCAGATCACTCCTGATCAATGCCGAACTCACTCCTCGCTCTATACGGGTATTTGAAATGCGAGAAAATCTCTCGCCTATTAGCAAAGGTTATTCGGGATATCAGCACAAATCAGATTTAGGTTTTGAGGTAAGGGTATGAAAAAAGCGGTAGCAATGCGCTACGATAACGAAAAAGAGAGCGCACCTCGCGTTATAGCATCTGGCAAGGGAACTACAGCGGAAAATATCATCAAAATCGCTGAACTACATAACCTTCCGATCCGTAAAGATGAAGATTTGGTCGAACTTCTCAGTAAAGTAGAGATCGATAAAGAGATCCCTGAAACACTCTACGTTGCCGTTGCCGAAGTATTTAAATTTATCTACAAAATCACTAATCCTCGATAAACTCATCCACAATATAATCTTCTAAATCGATATCATCGTTTTCCAAAATCGGATTCAGCGCGTGCATCCCATGCGGATGAACCGAAGCAGGGGTTTTAGTGATGAGCGGGTGCCACAGGGGGAGTGGTTTTAGCTCATGTCGGAGACGATACGCACACGTTTCAGGAAGCCAATCAAACTCCCCTACCCGCGCTAATGTCAGCTTCATACACCCCTCTACCCTCTCATGACGGTTGGCGTAATCACTGCACGCACGTCCGGCGATATCATAACAATGGCAGGCAACACGGGTCAAATAAATCGCATCATCGTCTTCATCTTGGATACGGTGCAGACAACACAGCCCACACCCATCACACAATGCTTCCCACTCTGACGGGTTTAGTTCTTCGAGCGTTTTCGTTTCCCAAAATGGGGCAGTTTCAATAGTTTTCATAACCGAAAAATAGCATATTTAGGGTTAAAACCGAGTATTTGGAGCGTTATTTGGGTATCATGAGGATAACGAAAAGGATATTTTATGACAAACGAACAACCATTGAGTGAATTACTACGTGAATGTGCAGACGCTATCGGAGGCAAAAACTTTTTCCTCACCCTCGCTGAGACGATCCGATCTACCCGTGAGGGGATTATCGTCGGTGAGAAAAAACAGATCAACTACTCTAGCGGGACGATGACATGGAACAAAACCCTCCATGCCGATAACTGGAGATTGTTGATCGAATCGGCAAAAGTCCGCACCAAAGACGGCAATATTCTACTCCCCGCCGAAGACAAGAGACACAAAAACATCCTCAACATGATCCGCACCCTCAAACCGCTCACTTTTGCCGTCACACCGACGAACAGTGCAGATGGAGAGGGATTTAGTTTCAATGCGTTGGAAGTGATCGATGAGAAGACCACGCGGGTATCGCCGCTCTTTAAAGCGATGTTTGTCATGCCGATGGATGTATTGAAAAAGAATATGGGGTAATTGGGTCACTCTATCTATATTTTTGTAACGTTTTGTTACTAATATGATATAATTTTATCGATACCAAAAGGAAGACGCGGTGAATCTC
>NZ_JBAQPS010000005.1:0-6897 GCF_049305995.1 Sulfuricurvum sp. | reverse complement strand
TAAAAGAGGAGAAGAGGGTATGTCCGCGATGTAGCAGTGCATCGCGAATATAGATAAAATGTTTATCTTCACGACGACCATTTAATATCTCAGAACCGATGATGACGGCATAAAAGTGGGGAGTTTTCATAAGAGAAATTATAGCATGAGAAAATGAGGAATCCCCGAAACGGGGGAAAATATTATTGTAATTGAGTAAGAATTTCGTGCTCAACAGTATCAATAGTTTGTGTACCATCGATAGTAACGAACTTAATAGATGCATTTGTGTTTGCAAGATTTTTATAATATCCGACAAGTGGCTGAGTTAATTCGTGATAGATACGGAGGCGATCAAGGACTACTTCAGCTTTATCATCATCGCGCTGAACTAAATCTTCACCCGTTTCGTTGTCTTTTCCTTCTACTTTTGGTGGGTTATAGAGCAAATGATAGGTACGACCTGATGCGAGGTGAGCGCGACGACCTGACATGCGCTCAACAATAGTACTATCAGGCACATCAATTTCGATGATAGCATCAATATCAACACCTGCTTCTTTTAACGCATCAGCTTGAGGAACGGTACGAGGAAACCCATCGAGGAGAAATCCATTTATACAATCTTCCATGGCAATACGCTCTTTTACTAATCCAATAATAATTTCATCAGTCACAAGCTTACCTGAATCCATAAACGATTTTGCCAATGTTCCGAGTTCCGTCCCCGCTTTGATCGCGGCACGAAGCATATCACCTGTGGAGATTTGCGGAATGTCGAACGCTTTGGTCAAAAACTGAGCTTGTGTCCCTTTTCCTGCACCAGGAGCACCTAAAAGAATAATTTTCATATTAATTCCTATTAATTAAATTTTTGATTTTATAAATGATTCTATTTCATCGACAATGATTTCAATAGAACGTTCACCATTTATTTTTTGGAGAAGATTTTTTTCCTCATAAAAAACTTGAATAATCGCTAATGGGTCAGTATAAACTCTCATTCGGTTATTAAAAATTTCCTCTTTATCATCCTCACCACGTGAACGTCCCAAAACTCGAGTATGTGCAATTTCTTCGCTAACAACCACTTCAATGACACTGACTAACTCAATAGAGTTATCATTTTTTAAAAATATATCGAGTTCATGCATCTGCTCAAATGAACGTGGATAACCGTCAAATAATATGATATTGGATGATGATGATTTAATCGCACTTGTAATGGTTTCAATAGCAATTTCGATAGGGACAATCAATCCGCGACTGATAAAGTGATTGATTTTGAGTCCACGCTCAGACCCACTGGCAACTTCAGCACGCAGTAAATCGCCAGTGGAATAGTGAGCGAAATTGCTATTTCGTTCCGCGATTATTGCTGCATCAGTCGTTTTTCCTGATCCAGGAGCACCGATGATGAGAAAAAGCTTTTTAGTCATTATTTCGTACTTTCTCTGAGTCTAATGTGAAGTTCACGAAGCTGTGTCAACTCGACCGGACTCGGTGCTTTCGTCATAATACATGATGCTCTTTGTGTTTTAGGGAACGCGATGACGTCACGGATACTATCTTTTTTAGAGAGTAACATCATAAAGCGGTCAAACCCAATAGCGAAACCACCATGTGGCGGTGCGCCGAATTTAAGTGCATCGAGTAAGAAGCCGAATTTTTCTTGCGCTTCCTCTTCGCCGATACCGAGTAGGCTGAAAATTTGCTCTTGCAATGCTTGCTTGTGGATACGGATCGATCCGCCTCCGAGTTCAGTTCCGTTAAGGACGATATCGTATGCAATCGATTCGATGTCTTCGAGGTGTTCATGATTCAAATCACGTGGCATGGTGAACGGATGGTGGAGTGCTTTAACACGACCCTCTTCGATTTCGAACATCGGGAAGTCAACAACCCAGACAAATTCGAAGCGATCTTTGTCAATCAGGTTCATTTTTTCATGCTCAGCGATGAATATACGGAAACGACCCATATAATCCCATACTGTTTTTTTGTCGCCGGCACCGAAGAAGACGACGTCGCCCACTTCCATACCTGTACGATCGACGAGAAGTTGTAAATCTTCAGGGGTGAAGAATTTTTCGAGAGGTCCTTTGAGACCGTCTTCTTTCATTTGGAAGTAACCGAGACCTTTAGCACCGAATTTGCGGACGTAATCTTCGAAGCTTTTCATTTCACGTTTGGAGAATGCCAAATCTGCACCCGGAACGCGGAGCGCTTTGATACGGTTCATTTTCGGATTTGCGGCGATCCCTGTAAAAATTTCGTTGTCACAGCGTGCGAAGATATCGATCACATCAACCATTTTAAGATCATATCTTAGGTCAGGTTTGTCTGATCCGTACCACTCCATCGCATCAGAGTATTTGATACGGTTAAACGGCGTATGAACATCGTGTCCTGCGGCAGCAAACATCCCCGTAATCAGCTCTTCGGCAACGCGGATAACGTCTTCTTGGTTACAGAAGCTCATTTCAACGTCGATTTGGGTGAATTCAGGTTGACGGTCGGCACGCAAATCTTCATCACGGAAACATTTGGCGATTTGGAAATAACGATCAAATCCGCCCACCATCAACAATTGTTTAAAGAGCTGCGGAGATTGGGGGAGGGCATAGAACTCACCCTCATGTACACGACTAGGAACGAGATAATCACGCGCACCCTCAGGGGTCGATTTGGTGAGAATAGGGGTCTCTACTTCCAAGAATCCTAATGAATCGAGTACGTTACGCGCTGCGATTGCCGCTTTTGAGCGGAGCATAAATGTGTTGTACATGGATGGATTACGCAAATCCAAATAACGATATTTGAGACGTGTCTCTTCACCGACGTTGTTATCTCCGATCACAAACGGAACCGGCTCAGAGCGGTTTTCGATCACGAGCTCATCCACAACCACTTCAATAGCACCCGTTTTAAGACGTGGATTGGTTAACCCTTCACCGCGTAAACGGATTCGACCATGAGCGATAAGGACGAATTCATCACGAACCTCGCTCGCTAGTTTGTGTGCATGTGCATTGTCCGCAGGATCACATACAAGTTGGATAAGACCGCTTTTATCGCGCAAGTCGATAAAGACAATTCCGCCATGGTCACGGTAGCTGTTCGCCCATCCGCACAAAACGACTTTGTCGCCTACGTTTATTTCACTTAAATCGGTACAAAAATGACTTCTCAAATCAAAGTCCTTAGTATTATATTTTTCGCAATTATAGCGGTTGGAAACTTTTGGTTTGATAATAAATAAACAAGAGGAACTTACAATCCGATAATAATATGTTTTGGCGATATTAGAGCGTAGGCATTCATTCCTTCAAAGAGTTGTTTTGTATCTTTTGGATTCATTAATGCGATAAGCTCATTTGTATCATTAAGAGTAAAAATAATTTCATCTGTTTCATCCTGTGATTCGATACGACTGACTTTCCCTTGAAGATAATTCATTGCTTCATCATTTTGAGTGGGAGAGGCAACGATGCTTACATCACTTGATTTAATGATGACGTAGAGATCACATCCGATTGTGAGGCCCATACTGCGGATTGATTTAAGTGTGATGATTGATTGGATAGTAAGACTTCCAGTTAGTGATAAAGTTAGAATACCATTAAGCCCGAATTCCTCGATAGAGAGGAGAGTAGCGGGAAGCTGATTACGCGCACTGGTGGTAAGAAATGTTCGATTAAGGATGCGCGCGAGACGTTCTGGATCATCTCCCGCTTCAGCAAAACGGGAAATAAACTGGCGGTGGAGCTCGTTGAATCGGTGAAAGGTAGTAATAAGTTCATGGGCATACGGAGTGAGTTTTGTTCCACCACCACCACGGCCTCCTGTTAAGCGATCAATAAGAGGCTGATCAGAGAGAGCATTCATCCCATTAATGCGTTCCCAAGCTGCCTTGTAGCTCATTTTCATTTCTTTAGCAGCGGCATTAATTGATCCTGTTTTATCAATCTGTTTTAGTAGTTCAATTCGCCCTGCTCCCAAAAAATTTTGTCCTTTTTTTGTGAGCCAAAAACGTCCATCAATTTTCATTATAGGGAGCCTTTTTGGAATAGTTATATTTTTATGCTATTTAGGTATTGTAGCGCATTTGAGAATTTAATACTATTGATGAGCAGATTAAATTCTTGATTTTTTTTCAGATAAATATTGATATTACCATTTTTGGTTATAATGCAAAATGTTAATAAATAGATAAGGTTGTGTAGTGGATAGATACGAGCTTATTAGCCGATATTTAATCAATTTTATTCGTCAAGAAGTTTGTAAAACAGGTCTTTCTAAAGTAGTAATTGGTTTAAGTGGAGGGATTGATTCGGCGGTAGTTGCTGTTTTAGCGTATCGAGCATTAAACAATAATTTACTTTGTATCAAAATGCCTTCTCAACACTCCTCGCAAAGTTCTTTAGACGATGCAGAGGAATTGTGTAGAATTTTTAAGTTACAATCTGAAACACATAGTATTGAACCGATGCTTAGAGTATACCAAACTCCGGATATGTCACCTCTTCGAATCGGAAATCTTTCTGCCCGTTTACGGATGGTGACACTATTTGATATTTCAGCACGTGAGGCAGCTCTGGTTTTAGGGACTAGCAATAAAAGCGAATTAATGCTCGGGTATGGGACTCTTTATGGAGATTTAGCTAGTGCGCTTAACCCGATTGGAGATTTATATAAAACCGAAGTCTTTGAACTTGCCCACTATTTGGGTATACCTAGTTCGATCATTAACAAACCTCCATCAGCGGATTTATGGGCAGGACAGAGTGATGAAGCAGAAATCGGTTATCCCTACAGTGAGCTTGATCATGTGTTAAAATGTTATGTCGAAGAACGTCATACTCGCGAAGAAATGATTCAGGATGGAAAAAATCCTAAATTAGTCGATATGATCATCAATAGAATTTATAAAAATCAGTTTAAGCGGCGTATGCCATTAATAGCCAAGTTGACCTCCCGAACGGTCAATCATGATTTTAATTATCCCAGAGATATTACCTTATAAAGGAAAAACAATGAGTATCCCATTTTACCGTATCGAAGTTGGCGGAGATGAACGTGAAAAGATTGATGAAGTTCTTGACGGTGAAGCTCCTAATATCATTGAAGATTTAGAAACAGCATTTGAAAATTACACTGGTGCATCGTATGCTTTGGCTACCTCCCATGGGACAGCAGCACTTCATTTGGCAATGTTGGCAATTGATCTCAAGCGGGGCGATAAAGTGATTTGTTCAATCAATGCTTACCCAAGTGTTCCCGAAGTGGTTCGACATTTTGATGCGGAGCCGATATTTATTGATATCAATCCTGATACCTTTACCATTGATTTGGAAAAACTTGAAGCCTATTTAGGTGACAACAAAAGTAAAAAACTCAAAGCGGTAATTGTTTCGCATGTTGCAGGACAAAGTGTCAATTTGGATCGTTTGTATGAGATTGCAAAAGAGTATGATGTAAAAATTATCGAGGATGCTTCCGATGCATTGGGTGCAATGTATAAAGGGAAAAAAATAGGCTCTACGGGTGCTGATATTACCTGTTTTGACTTTAGTCCTCATTTACGTCGTAATGTGTGCAATGGAGGGATGCTTGTATGTGATGATGAAGATATTATGGAACGTGCTAAATCACTCCGCAATCATGCGATGGTGATTGAGGATGAAGGTCTCGGATATATTTATGATGTAACCGATATTGGAAGTCAATACATGATGAGTCCACTTGATGCTGCAACAATTTTGGTTCAGTTAGAGAAACAAGATGATAATATTGGTCGTCAGCGCGAAATTGCTGAGATTTATAATGAGCGCCTCAGCAATGCACCACATATCAAGCTCCCGATCGCTAATGATGAACATTCATTTTCACTCTACATTATCAAAGTCGATAAAAATCGAGATTCGTTTGCACGCGAATTAGCTTCACGGGGAATTGAGTGTGGATTGCACTATATTCCGCTCCATTTGCTTAGTTATTATAAGTCAAAATATTCTCTTCGGGTAAACGATTTTCCTATTGCATTGCGCAGTTATCAGCAAGTACTCTCTATTCCGAACTATGCAGCGCTCAGTGATGATGATGTTGAGGAAATTTGTGAGGCAATTCTGGATGTAGCATCTACTCGCGTTTGAAACATTTTTGGATGAAATGGGGTGAAGAATATCTTTATAACCCTACTTTTGTCCAAAAAATTCTCTCTATTTTACTTCTTCCTATTAGTTTTTTATATTGTTTAGGGGGGTCAATTCGTTATCATAGAAGCAGACCGAGAAACTATGGTATCGCGGTTGTTAGTGTTGGAAACTTGATTGTAGGTGGTAGCGGTAAAACTCCTGTTGTGAGTGAATTAGCACGATATTTTAAAAAACCAGCTATTGTCTTACGCGGTTATGGTCGTCAAAGTCGAGGAATGGTGGTTGTAAAAGATCGTGATATTCTTTGTGATACTCATATTAGTGGTGATGAGGCAATGGTCTATGCGATCAATCTATCTCATGCTGTCGTTATCGTCAGTGAGATTCGAGAGCGGGGAATTGCAGAAGCTAAAGCTATGGGATGTGATGTTGTATTATTGGATGATGGATACGGTAAACATGGTATTGAAAAACTTGATATTGTAATCGATGTTCCAACCCCTAACCCGTTTTGTCTCCCGAGTGGAGCCTATCGAGAGATGCTTTGGCGTGGTAAAAAAGCAATTATCATGAGAGAAGGGGAACACTTCAGACGTCATGTCCAAATTTCCAATGAAACAGCAAAAATGGTATTGGTGACCGCGATTGCGCGCCCTCAGCGGCTTGATCCTTTTTTACCGGAAGTGATAGAGAAGATCTATTTTGAAGATCACTATTACTTCACCCAAGGGGAGCTGGAAATGATTGTGGAGCGCACGGG
>NZ_JBAQPS010000004.1:0-17323 GCF_049305995.1 Sulfuricurvum sp. | reverse complement strand
TTATTGCACTGGACAGTATTGCTAGAGGTATAAAATTTTACGATGAAATAACGTTAAAAATACAAAACATTTCACAAAATCCTTTTCTTTATCGAAAAAGAGCAGACGATGTAAACACACGAGAATTGATATATAAAGGGTATGTAATACCTTTTGAAATCGATAGTAACCATCACAAGATCATTATATTGGGGATTTTTAGTCAAAATCTTTGGAATTAAACCACCTATACGCTATCTGCATTAAACCCAGCAAAAAAATCTATAGCCGTAAAAAATTGGACAAGATGTCACTATAGACAATATACGTCTATTAATGTCATTATAATGTTCAAATCAAACAAGCAATATTTACAATTAGGATTTTACCATGGCAACCAGTCAAACCACCAGTCAAACCAAATGTGTCTTAGAACTGCTCAAACGATTCAATGATGGCAAGATCGTCTGCATCGAAGCGTTACAAAGTGACATGGATTGGTGGAATGACACGCGGCAAGAGCCGATGAGTGAAAAAAGCATCCGTCGTGATCTGGATGTTATCAAAGAGTATTTTCCCGATAGCTTTGAGTTGATCCGTGGAGGGAAGGGAGAGAAAGGGTGTTATAAAGCGATTACCAAAGGGGTGTTTGACAATATCCTCAATCAAGAGACGATGGCGTTGATCGTTCAAACCGTCAATATCGCACAACAAAACAACATGTTAGATCGGCTCAACATCGATGAGAGTGATAAAAAGATCCTCCAAAAACAGATCGATAAGTCTAAAGAGTGCTATGAGTTTATCTCCAAATCCTACGAGTAATATCGTTTGAGGTGACCCAAGCACTGGAGGTGGAGAGCCTTATCAAAAGCTGGATGCCACACATGAGAGTGATTGAGCCTCAATCGTTGAAAGAGAAGATTGAGGCGGATTTAAAACTATGGGCAGAGATGTTTAAACTGGATGACTTTATCTCTGAAATCCAAAAAGAGCACTCGGGTAGTTTTGAAGGTGAAAAATCAGTTGGTTTTATAAATCACTGATGATGTAGCCGAAAAAAATAGGTTACTTTTTCAATAAAACGTGCATATAAGTGACATATAGACTATATAAAATTTACTTTTGTTACGAAAAATAACACTTTGTCGTAAGTCTATTCATTTCAGATGTTCCTTATCGTTACAAGGAAATAAAAATATTAGAGCTATAAGGGTTTGTTTAATTCTCTTTTTGTTATAGTGCAACAACTGTTTTTATAAAAACCGTATATCGTAGTAGAGGGTTCCTCTGCTATGGAATATGCCATCAACCACAAAAAGGTCGGAACTATGGAGCATTACAACGTAGCAAATCCCTATTTTGGGGTATTTGTACTGTTTGTGTTAACGTTTGGTGCATTTTATGCCACAACTGTCATTGCACGGATCGCGAGCCGCGCATTAGCAGCTAAAGATACTGAAAAAATTAAACTATCGGTTTATGAATGTGGACCGGAAGTAACAAAACAACCAAACCGTATATCAACGCAGTTTTATCTGTTTGCGTTATTGTTTTTACTGTTTGATGTGGAGATCGTTTTCATGTTTCCGTGGGCGATCGACTTTAAATTGCTAGGCTGGTTTGGGTTTGTTGAGATGATGATGTTCATCTTGTTACTCGTTATCGGATTTGTTTATGCGTGGAAGAAAGGGGCTCTCGAATGGCACAACATCAAGTAAATTATCTAAAAGACGGCGGACTTCCCGTCGCTTTGACGACAATCGACAAAGTGGTCAACTGGGGTCGATCCAACTCCCTTTGGGCATTGACGTATGGTTTGGCATGTTGCGGTATCGAAATGATGGCTTCGGGTGCATCTCGTTATGACTTTGACCGTTTTGGTACGATTTTCCGCGCTTCTCCACGTCAAGCAGAGCTAATGGTTGTTGCAGGAACATTGACGAAAAAACATGCTGAGTTTATCCGCCGTTTGTACGATCAAATGACGGAACCGAAATGGGTCATCTCTATGGGTTCATGTGCGAATACCGGCGGTATGTTTAACACTTATGCAACCGTTCAGGGCGTTGATCGTGTTATCCCTGTTGATTTGTATCTCCCTGGCTGTGCTCCACGCCCTGAGACATTGCAATACGCGGTATTGTTACTCCAACAAAAAATTCGACGTGAGAGTGCATCCCGTGCTCAAAAACCAAAAAGGTTGATGTAATGAGAGCTTACACCCCTAAAGACAATGTACAAAAGAAACCCTATTACACCGATCGTTACTGGGTTGCTCCTCAAGTAGCAAAGAACGATGTCTCTTCAGATGAGGTATTTGCCGCTGATCTCGAAGCGATAAAAGCGAAGTTCGAGGTTTTGGATGCCTATATCCAAGTGAAACAAATGGTCGTTGTCATCAATGCGTGCGACAATTTCAGCGTCATTGAATTGATGAAAAACGAGTTAGATTATAATCAACTCTCCGAACTCTCAGCTATCGATTGGTTAGCAGATGAAGGAAAATTTGAGATTTTCTACCAAATGCTCAGTATGTCCAAACGCAAACGTATCCGTGTAAAATGCAAGATAGATGAAAAAGAGTCGATCCAAAGCCTCTCTTCTCTTTTCCGCTCTGCCGACTGGTCTGAGCGTGAAATGTACGACATGTTCGGTGTGGTAGTTAATAACCATCCGTTTATGAAACGTATCTTGATGCCGGATGATTGGGAAGGGTTCCCTCTTCGTAAAAACTATCCTCTCCAAGGGGATGAGTTTGCCCAATGGTATGAAGTGGATAAAATCTTTGGTAAAGAAGCACGTGAGATTATCGGACCTGAAAACCGTGATCCTGCTCGTGTGGATCGTTACGACACCGAACGTTTTGCCCGTTTGGGTCATGAAGTCCCTCGCGGTGCCGACATCAGCCAAGGTGAACCGGATACTCCGTTATGCTACCAAGAGAATGAGGGGGTATTCCTCATCCAAAAATTTGACGCAGAAAAAAGCGTTGTGATCTCTGATCGCGATCGTTAAGGAATTACAGTATGCAACAAGCCAATAGATTACGACCTTTTTTTGAAAACATTACGTTTGACCGTGCCGATAATGAACTGATCCTTAACTTCGGGCCTCAACACCCATCGGCACACGGACAGCTCAGATTAATGCTCCATTTGCAACAAGAGCAGATCACGAAAGCCCATCCGGATATCGGATACCTCCATCGCGGTATGGAGAAAATGGCGGAAAACATGATCTACAACGAGTTCATGCCGACAACGGATCGTATGGACTATATCGCTTCAAGCTCAAACAACTACGGCTTTGCGTTGGCGGTAGAAGAGCTGATCGGGCTTGACGTTCCTCGCCGTGCCAAAGTGATTCGTATGATGCTTTTGGAAACAAACCGCCTTATGTCTCACCTTTTCTGGTTGGCGACAACGGCGCTCGACATCGGTGCTATGACCGTTTTCTTGTTCGCATTCCGTGAGCGTGAGTACTTGATGGACTTGATCGAAGATTATTGTGGTGCACGTTTGACCCATGCGGCAATCCGTATCGGTGGCGTACCGCTCGATCTACCGGATAACTTTATCGCCGATTTGCGTAAATTTCTCGATAAATTGCCGGAAAATATCAAAGACTACGAAGACCTTCTCGATACGAACCGTATTTGGTTGATGCGTATGGAGAATGTCGGGGTTATCTCTAAAGAGATGGCTCTTAGTTGGGGATGTTCAGGGGTAATGCTCCGTGCATCGGGCGTCGAGTGGGATATCCGTAAAGAAGAGCCGTATGAGCTCTATAATGAAGTGGAATTCAATGTTCCTGTCTCCGACAAAGGGGACAACTATGCCCGTTATAAACTCTATATGGCAGAGATGCGCGAGTCCGCGAAAATCTTGTACCAAGTGATCGATATGTATGCTGGGACATCACCTGAGCTTATGGCACATGCACCGCAATACATCTCTGCACCGAAAATTGACATCATGACTCAAAACTACTCGTTGATGCAACACTTTGTTCTTGTGACTCAGGGGATGCGTCCTCCGGTAGGAGAGGTGTATGTGGCGACCGAATCACCTAAAGGGGAGCTTGGATATTACATCAACTCTCAAGGTGGAGCGTATCCATACCGTTTAAAACTTCGTGCGCCGTCATTCTGGCATACTGGGATTTTGACCGACTTATTGCCGGGTCACTATATTCCGGACGTTGTATCTATCATCGGGACGACCAACATCGTCTTCGGTGAAGTTGACCGCTAAAAGGAGCATGCAGTGAAACGTTACGATTTACGTCATTTAAAAGAGAACTTTACAGGCCGCATGTCCGACATTATCAAAAATGAAGCCGCTAACGGTGAAGTGTTGATTTTCTTGTTTGAAATCGGTGATTTTACCCCTATACAGCAATCGGCTGATTTGGTAAAAGAGCTTGGGTGTGAACTCATGAACTCGTTGAAATTCAACGAAGCTGACTGGACCATTGTGGTCAAGAAATAAGGAATCGTTGTGAGTAAAGTCTATTTCTCCACGTGGCGGGGTGAGCAAATCAACAACATCGGCAAAACTGACGATGCTTGGGAAAAATCGGCTTATAACCTCCCGTTGGAATACAACGAGCACGCTCACTCCAAAGCGTTTATTGGCTGGGATGGGGTAGCTCTTTTCAATCCGGATGTCGATGTCGTTCGTCTTGCAACAGAATATGCGGCACAGTATCAGGTCTATTCCGAAGCGTGTGGACGCTGTGCACCGGGACGATGGGGCGGACGCATTTTATACGATTTACTCGATAAAATCGCACGCGGAGAGGGTTCGATTTCCGATATGGAGCACCTCAAAGAGGTTTCTCGTACAATGCAAGAGACTTCTAAATGTGAGATTGGTAAAACGGTTCCTAATCCCCTTTTGGATTTGATGACCCATTTTGAGTCAGAGTTTATGGCGTGTATCGAGAAGCAAAAACCCTCAAAACACTACCATTTGGAAGATACTAGCTATATCGCGAAAATCACCGCTCCGTGTATGGATGCCTGTCCGGCGCATGTTGATATTCCGGCGTATATCGAGGGTGTTCGCGATTTGCGTTTTGATGATTCATTGATGGCGACACGTCAAACGATGCCTCTTGCACATACCTGTGGTCGTGTTTGCCCTCATCCGTGTGAGAGTGAATGTCGTAGAACGAATCTTGATGAGCCAATTTCGATCATGGAGCTCAAACGCCTCGGTGCCGATTATGAGACCGATCACGGTTTCGGATTTTTCCACCCGAGTGAGAAAAAACCAAGCATTGGCAAAAAAGTAGCTGTTATTGGTGCGGGTCCTGCAGGGCTTACAGGAGCTTATTATTTGGCACTGGACGGAATTGACGTCGATGTGTATGAAGAACTTCCGGTTCTTGGGGGTGAAGTAGCGGTCGGCGTTCCGGAATACCGTATGCCGATTGACAAATACAACCAAGACATCGAATCGGTACGTTCATTGGGGGTGAATTTTATCACCAATACCAAAGTAACCGCTGATATGATGCGTCAGTTCGAGAATGATTACGATGCAACATTGGTGGCAACAGGTACCCGTATATCGAAAAAAGTGTATTGTGACAATGAACGCCCTGAGATTCAGGGATATTGGGGCGCGATCGACTTTTTGGATAAAGTCAATCTCCAAGTTAAATATAACATTATGGTTCCCGAAGGGGATCAAAAACAACATATGCTTCTTACTGATTTTGTTGACTTAACCGGAAAAACATTAGTATGTGTTGGTGGTGGATTTACCTCTATGGACGTTGTTCGCTGTGCCATTCGTGCAAATGCTACAAAAGTGGTAATGTTATACCGCCGTGATGAAAAAACTATCATTAAAAATACAACCTATGAAGAGTATCACGAAGCAGTCGAAGAGGGTGTTGAATTTATTTTTCACTCAGCTGTAGCGGAAATGAAAGATGAAAATGATATTCTTAAATCACTTATTGTTGATCGTTTCGAACTTGTACCTGATCCAAATGGCGGACGTCCGACGTTAGAGAAAATTGAAGGGGCAAGTTTTGAGATAGAGTGTGATTATCTTATCCCTGCCGTTTCTCAAAGTGCTGATTTGAAACTTCTTCCGGAAGAGTGGGAAATTGAGCGTACCTCATGGGCAACGATCAAAACCAATGGAAAAGATTACATGACATCTCGCAAGGGTATTTTTGCTGCAGGAGACTGTGAATACGGTCCAATGACTATCGTTAATGCTGTCGGTCAGGCTAAACGTGCCGCATCGGTAATGTCACGTTATGTGCTAAGCGGTGAAATCACTTTAAGTGATGATGAGATTATGGAAGATCACTTACGTAAACTCAAAGTCTATGATAAAAAAGAGAAAATTGTGGGATGGCTTCCGGGATTGCCACGTCAACATAGTGAGGTTCTTACGGTAGCTGAACGTAAATATAACAATCGTGAAGTAAAATATGGCTTTACTCAAGAAGAGGCACTCGCAGAGGCGGAACGCTGTATGCGCTGTTACTATATCGCGATGGTCGCACATTAAAGGGGGATGGATGATTAACTTTACGATTAACAATCAACCCGTTACGGCGCAAAAGGGCGAAACAATCCTCCAAGCGGCACGTAAAGCGGGATTTTATATCCCAACTATGTGTTATCTGGAGAAAACGACTCCGTGTGCATCATGCCGTTTGTGTGTGGTTGAAACGGATAAAACTGACGGATTGATCCTTAGCTGTCAAACTCCCCCTACTGAAGGGCTCTCAGTTAGTATTGATTCAGATCGTTTAAAGCAAGAACGAACCAACATCATGCGTCTTTATGATGTGAATCACCCGTTAGAGTGTGGCGTGTGTGACAAATCAGGGGCGTGTGAACTTCAAAATAAAACATTGGAGTTTGGCGTTTCAGCACAGCATTTCAGTGCGAAGGATCAACATCGTAAAATAGAGCATTGGGGACTCATAAACTATGATCCTTCTTTATGTATTTTATGTGAAAAGTGTGTTCATGTTTGTAATGAGATTATCGGGGATGATGCGATTGAACTTCAATTCGGTGGATACAAATCATCGGTTATTCCGAAAAATAGCGATAAGCTTGATTGTACCTTCTGCGGAGAGTGTATCGCGGTATGTCCGGTTGGGGCTTTAGTGAGCCGTGATTTCCAATACAGTGCCAATGCATGGGAGCTTACTCAGATCCCTGCGACGTGTGCCCACTGTTCAGCGGGATGCTCATTGATGTATGAAGTGCGTCACACCTCAAACTCTGTTGCGGCAAAAGAGAAAATCTATCGCGTTACGAATGATTTTGAACACACAACGCTTTGCGGTGCGGGACGATTCGGATTCGATTTTGCTGTCGATGGGAAAAAAGATAAAGTCGAATTGGCAAAAGCGGTAGCTTCGGTTCAAAATGCGACGGCTATCCGTTTTAATTCTCTCATTACCAATGAAGAGGCGATGATTCTTCAATTACTTAAAGAGAAATTAGGGCTTAAGCTCTATAATGAGGAAGCACGTGTTTACCAAAATTTTATGAGTGCATTTAGCTCTATTAGCGGTAAAGTAGGATTTAGCGGAAGCATGGATGCGATTAAGCAGAGCGACGGGATTATTGTTATTGGCGGACGTATCAGTACTGATAACCCATCTGTTCGTTATGCAATGACAACGGCAGCTCGTCATCGAGGAGCTAAAATTGTTTATATGCATCCGTTGGAAGATGAACTTCTCCAAAACGTTGTGACTCAATTTGTTAAATACGAAGTGGGAACCGAAGAGGGTGTTGTGGCGATGCTTGCAAAAACACTTCTTGAGGGTATTGATCTATCGGATAAGATAGAAAGTTTTTTTAATGGACTTGATGAAGGGTATCTATGCGCTGAGAGTAATGTCGGTGATGAAGAATACGCGCGTATTGCTAAATCCATGGCGAGAGCGAAACGTAAAACATTGGTAATCGGTAGCGATGTCTTGACACATAAACGTGCTGAGAATATTGCCAAACTCTGTGCATTGCTAGAAAGTTATACCGAGTTTTCAATTGTTGTTATTCCACCAAGCGTCAACACGATTGGCGTATCGCTGATCTGTGATTTAGATGTGGATAATGGCAGTGATTCGGTTGTTGGTTACAATGCAGCAGGCGATTATATTATGGGCTCACTCGGTGATGTTAATCTTGTGTTGCCATCTCTTAATTCTCAAGAGGGGACATTCGTTAGCATTAATTATCAGGTTCTCCCGACCAATGTTGCGGTAGCTTATGAAGGTTATACGCTGAACGATATAGCAAATGTTCTAGGAATGATTGCAGAATATACGATTGATTATACCGCTAGACTTCCTATATCGAAAGGATTTAACGGATCATCCTTTGATGATTTAGGAAATTTTTACAGCACTTTGGGTGAGGATAATCGGGGATATTTCTTAGAAAATGTTGATATTGAAGAGGTTGGAATATTAGAAGAAATTGATGAATTACCAGAGTTTAACGGTACCGTAGTGTACCGCTGTAATCCGGTTAATCAATTTAACGGTTATACAGCTCGGAGTGAACAGCTCGAAAAAGAGGCAGCATTACGCGGTTCAGCGCAATTTGCAGCAGCTGCAAAAATCAGTGATGGTGATAAAATTCGGGTTGAATTTTCTCACAGTACACAAGAACGAATTTTTAAACTCGATTCGACTTTAAAAGGGACGATTGCACTAGTGCCGGCATACGATATCGAATTTGGTGGTTTGAATGAACAATATCGTTTTGAAAAGGTAAAAATTATGAGGATGGAGAGTGAATCATGAATAAAATCACGATTACCATAGACGGTCGTTCTGTCCAAACGCAAGAAGGTGAATATATCCTTAATGCGGCGCGGGCAAATGGGATATTTATCCCTGCGATTTGTTATTTGACACGATGCTCACCGACGTTGGCATGCCGTATTTGTCTTGTCGAAGCCGATGGTAAACAAGTTTATGCGTGTAATGCAAAAGCCAAAGCGGGGATGGATATTACCACTACGACACCGAATATTCTGGCAGAACGTCGAGCAATTATGGAAGTTTATGATGTGAACCATCCTCTGGAATGCGGCGTATGCGACCAATCGGGTGAGTGCGAGCTTCAAAACTATACGTTGGAAGTGGGTGTCGATTCACAAACGTACTCGATCAAAGATACCCATAAACCGGCACAAAACTGGGGCTTGATCCATTATGATCCGGCATTGTGTATTATGTGTGAGCGTTGTATTACCGTTTGTAAGGATATGATCGGGGATGCGGCACTCTCTACCGTTGCTCGTGGAAGTGATGCTATCGAAGCGGAATTCAAAGAGTCTATGCCTAAAGACGCCTATGCAATGTGGAACAAACTCAACAAATCACTGATTGCCCCTAACGGCGGCGATACTCTCGATTGTACGAACTGCGGTGAATGTACCTCTGTTTGTCCGGTCGGTGCATTGGTGAGCAATGATTATCAGTACACCTCAAATGCATGGGAACATACCCAGATCCCTGCAACGTGTGCCCATTGTTCGGCGGGATGTCAACTCAGCTACGATATTAAACACACCAGTATCGCAAACACCGATGCAAAAATCTACCGTGTCAAAAACGAGTGGAACTATGTCTCTCTCTGCGGTGCGGGACGTTATGGATATGATTTCGAAAACCGTGACGTGGTAAAAGATCCGGTTGCGTTTGAAGCTGCGATTGTTGCATTCAAAAAAGCCGATACCATCGCATTCACCTCTAGCATCACGAATGAAGAAGCATTGATCCTCCAACGCCTCAAAGAAAAATTGGGTGTTCGTTTGGTAAACAAAGAAGCATTAGCCCTCAAAAACTTTTTGAGCAGTTATAGCAGGATTAGTGGAAAATCACTTTACGGCGGAGATTTGAAAGCGGTTCATGAAGCTGATTTTGTTATCTCAATCGGAAGTGCCCTTAAAACGGATAATCCGAATGCCCGTTTTGCGATGAATAATGCCCTCTCAATGAACAAAGGAGCGGGGCTCTATTTTCATCCGATCAACGATCCTGTGATCGCGGATATGTCTAAAAACGTGACGCAGTTCAACCATGCTCCGATGATGGAAGAAGCGGCTTTGTATCTAATGCTTGATCTTTTCGGAGATAAAGCCGCTATGCCTTCATCTGTGGTAGAGTACCTCGCAACATTCCACTTCACAAAAACCGTAACCGTTGAAGAGAGCGTCGATGAAAAAGTGACCGAAACCGTTACGAAAATGGTTTTGAACGAAGAGAGCGGTGTCGAAGAAGAAGTTAGCGAAGAGGTTACCAAAACCGTGAAGAAAAAGGTGAGCAAAGAGGTTGAAGTGGACGAAAATGCCCTTTTTGCCCTTCTGAATGCTCCGACTGGCTTTGCGGATACGCTTACGAAATATTTGGCAAAAAAAGAGAACTTTGCCTTGATGGTTGGACCTGATCTTTACACTCACCCACATGCAGCAAACTGTGCACGCCTTGTGGCTTTGATCGAAAAATACACCGCATTTAGTGTCACCATGATCCCGAATCTTGCTAACACTTTGGGTGTAGCGATGATTTGTGATTTGGACGGTGAGCGCGGAAGTTATACCATCGGGTATAACACAGCGGGTGATTTCACTATTAGTGCGCTCGGTAAGGGTGATTTGGATATGCCATCACTCAATCAGCAAGAGGGGACAATGGTCAGTATTGACAAACGGGTCAATCCGACCAATGCAGCTCTTGGATATGGCGGATATGTTCTAAACGATATTGCCACTTCTCTAGGGGTTAGTGCAAAATTGACCGTCGATTACACGGCACAGCTTCCGATTGTGGCAGGATTTAAAAGAGTCGAATTCGATACCCTTCCAAATCATTACACCAACAGCGGTGAAGAGGTTCGAGGGTATTGTTTAGATATTCAAACTGTAGCGACGAGTGGTGAAGAGAGTGTTGCATCATTTGATGGAACCAAAGCAATCACTGACACCGTTGTCTATTTAGCGAATCCTGTATTGCAATTTTCACCGTTTAGTGCACGTGCACATCAACTTCAAGAAAATGGAGGTCTTTATGTCTCTAAATCGTCTATGGAATCTAACGGTTGGAGCGAAGGGGAACGCGTGCGTGTGAAAACATCGCGCGGTGAGCTGAGTGTCAACGTTATAGCCGATGGTAAAATAGAGGGGGATATCGCGTATCTTCCGACATTTGATACCGCTATCAATTCTGAGGCATTGTTTGACGGTTACCGTTTTACGTGCGTATCAATTCAAAAGGTGTAAAGCATGGATGTAGCATTCATTATAGAGACGATCGTTAAAATCGTTGTCATCTTGTTAATTTTCTCAGCGCTCGCAGGTCTAGGGACCTATTTTGAGCGTAAAGTGCTGGCGTTTATGCAACGCCGTCTTGGGCCGATGCACGTCGGACCATTCGGATTACTTCAAGTTGCGGCGGATGGGATTAAACTCTTTACCAAAGAGGATATCATTCCTCAAAACGTAGTTAAACCTATTTTTAAAATTGCACCGGTTATTACGGCAGCTACTGCATTTATGGCAGCAGCGGCTATCCCATTTTGGCCTCAATTTACCGTTATGGGATATACGGTACATCCGATTGTAGCTGATATTAATGTCGGTATTCTTTATGTGTTAGGGGTTATGGCGATAGGGTTATATGGACCACTTCTGGGTGGTATGGCATCGGCAAATAAATGGTCATTAATCTCAGCAGCACGTAGTGCGGCAGTTTTTATTTCGTATGAAGTTATTACAGGATTAGCATTATTGGCACCACTTATGATGGTAGGATCGTTGTCATTAATCGATATTAACAACTATCAAGCAGGTGGAATTGGAAATTGGATTGTTTGGTCACAACCGGTTGCATTTATTCTTTTTTGGATAGCGGCTTTTGCGGAGACTGGGCGTACACCATTTCACCTTGTCGCAAACGATCATGAAATTATTGACGGTTTCGGTACGGAATATTCGGGAATGCGCTGGGGTCTTTTCTTTATTGGAGAATACGCTAATATGTTCTTTATTTCGTTTGTTATCGCCATCATTTTCTTAGGCGGTTTTGGTGATGGTACCATTGCAGGAGCAATTCAGCTCTTGTTGAAAGTAGCATTTTTCTTTTTCTTTTTCCTTTGGACTCGTGCCGCATGGCCGGATATCCGACCTGACCAATTGATGTGGTTATGCTGGAAAGTATTAATGCCGATTGCCTTGATCAATGTTGTGATCACCGGCATCGTGATGATGTTCTAAGGAGGTTGGGTTATGCATCATGAAGAAGTATTTACTGATCGTAATGTGAGTGAATCATCTGCTTATTATTATGTTGATATTAAAGCTTATCCAACTAAGGGATGGGACAAGTTCAAGCAAGTTGTAAAACGTACCTTTAGTGGCGAGCTTTTTGTAGGGCTATGGGTAGTTATGCGTGAGATGATCAAATTTGATATTCATACGGTTCAATATCCATTGGAAAAATTGCCGATAGGTCCACGTTACCGCGCGGTTCATAAGCTTTTACGTTTATGGGAATCAGGGTATGAGCGTTGTATCGGATGCGGATTATGTGAAAAAATTTGTATCTCCGATTGTATCCGTATGGACACACGTATCGATGAGAACAGTCGTAAAGAGGTAACTGAATACAGTATTAATCTTGGACGTTGTATTTTCTGCGGCTATTGTGCTGAAGTGTGCCCTGAACTAGCTATCGTTCATGGGCAACGATATGAGAATGCCTCAGAACAACGTGCTCATTTCGTAATTAAAGATGATATGCTCACTCCGCTAGATCTGTTAAAGGCAGGTGAGCAAGCAGAATACCCAGGCTTCGGAGCCATCATCCCAGGAAGCGATGCGTCGGTCAAAAAGACCCCGTTAGCCTATTAAGGAGTTAAAGAAATGTTTGAAGCAATCGCTTTTTATCTGTTTGCTGCGCTTACGATTGTGATGTTTACCATCACGGTTATGACCAGTCAGGCATTGTATGCTATTACTGCAATGGCGGCGGGGATGATTTTTATCTCGGCATTCTTTTTTATTTTGGGTGCTGACTTTTTAGGAGCTATTCAAATTATTGTTTATACGGGTGCCGTTATGGCATTGTATGCATTTGGGATGATGTTTTTCGATACTACCCGTAATGTGGTTGAAAAACGCTCCAACCCACAAATCGTTTTCGTTTTGGGTATTTTGGCAGCAGTGATGGTGGTAGCGATTTTTGTAGCACCGATCGTATCGAATAATATCCATGCTTTGTACCCTATCCAAGAGGGTGTTGGTAATTCACAGGCAGTCGGTATGGTTCTTTTCACAAAATACCTTGTTCCGTTCGAATTGGCGGCAGTCATGTTGCTTGTTGCCATGATCAGCGGGATTGTTTTGGCTGGTAAAAAAATGGATAAATCGTTAACGTTGATGGCGGAAGAAGATATCGCTTTGGCGCATCCTAATCATGAATCTCACCATACAGGAGGACACTGATGGAAGTAACATTAACACATTATCTTGTTTTGTCCACTATATTGTTTGCAATTGGTTTAATTGGGATTATGCGTCGTAAAAATCTTTTGATGCTCTTTTTTGCAACAGAGATTTTATTGAATGCAACCAATATTGGTTTTGCGGCGATATCTCATTATATTGGTGATTTAAGTGGTCAAATGTTTGCATTTTTCATTATCGCGATTGCAGCATCTGAAGTTGCGGTAGGATTAGGTCTTCTCATCGTATGGTATAAACGTACCGGTAAAATCGACCTAGATCAAATGAATTCAATGCGAGGATAGACCATGGAACTTTATTTATATATTGCACTGTTTTCTCCACTTATAGGGTCACTTTATGCAGCTCTATTCGCTGCATCACCTAAATCAAAGCATGTCGGGATCGTGGCATCGGGATTATTGTTTACTTCCTTTGTGAGCAGTGCGATTTTGCTCTCTTATGTATTGGGTGGACACACGGTTCATGTTGAGATGATGACATGGATGGCGACGGGGGATCTTTATATCCCGTTTGGATTTGTGGTTGATCAAGTGAGTGTCGTGATGATGATGGTGGTTACCATCGTTTCTACGGTTGTTCATATCTACTCTATCGGGTATATGGATCACGACAAAGGATTCAACCGCTTTTTCTCATGGCTTTCGGCTTTCGTGTTCTCGATGATGGTACTCGTTATGAGTGATAACTTCGCAGGTCTTTTTATCGGATGGGAAGGGGTTGGTCTTTGTTCATGGGGATTGATCGGTTTTTGGTACCACAAAGAATCGGCAACATGGGCAGCAAACGAAGCGTTCATTATGAACCGTATCGCTGACCTTGGAATGTTGATCGGTATTTTCTTATTGTATTGGAACACGGGTTCACTTCAATACGATGTCGTATTTGCTGAAATCGGAAATCTTCCGTTAGTGGTTACCACATGGATCGGTATTTTTCTCTTTATCGGTGCGATGGGTAAATCGGCGCAGTTCCCACTCCATACATGGCTTGCTGACGCGATGGAAGGTCCTACTCCGGTTTCCGCATTGATCCACGCTGCGACGATGGTTACGGCTGGGGTTTATTTGGTCGTTCGTGCTAATCCGATTTATGATTTGATCCCGAATGTTGGACTTTTTATCGCCAGCCTTGGTGCATTTGTAGCATTATTTGCCGCTTCTATGGCACTTGTAAATCGTGATATGAAACGTATCATTGCCTACTCAACCCTCTCCCAGCTCGGATACATGTTCGTAGCGGCAGGGTTGGGAGCATACTGGGTAGCGTTGTTTCACCTTATGGCACACGCCTTTTTCAAAGCGTTGTTGTTCCTCGGTGCGGGTAACGTTATGCATGCGATGCACGATGAGCTTGACCCGTTCAAAATGGGTGGATTGCGTAAAGTGATGAAAGGGACATTTGTTATGATGACTCTTGCTTCGGTAGCACTTGCAGGTATCTATCCGTTTGCCGGATTTTTCTCTAAAGATTTGATTTTAGAGGTTGGATTTGTAGAACACCATTATGTGATCTATACCGTCTTGTTGTTGACTGCCGGTTTGACCGCATTTTACTCATTCCGCCTCGTTGCATTGATCTTTCACGGGGAAGAGCGTTACAAACTTTTCGGTATCCATCCGCACGAAGCGTATAAATTTATGCTCGTAGCAATGTCACCGCTTTTGGTATTGGCGATGATCGCCGGTGCATTTAAAATGACCTATTACCAATTGGTAATCAGTGTCTTACCGGATACGCAATACCATGTTCACAGTGAAATGACCTATTGGATTATGACGATCGGAACACAGTTATTTGTTATGGCAGCGATTGCGTTCGCGTACAAAAAATACAGTAACTGGAACAGTGTACCCGATGGTACCTCTAAAATGGAGAAGCGCTTCTGCTATAAACTACTATGGAACCAATATTACATTCCGAAGTTCTATGAGGAAGTATTTTCTAAACCGTATTTGGAACTCTCTAAAATTGCATGGAAACAAATCGATCTTAAAATCGTCGATGCAACGGTCGATGGAATCGCAAATATAATCTACAAAACGGGTGAAAATACACGTGATATACAAAACGGAAATTTATCAACAATGCTTCGTTGGATGGTTTTTGGTTTGGTCGTTTTAGTGGCGCTTGCCCTTGCCTTTAGCGTTGGATACAACGCGGTTGGCGCTTAAGGAGAAATGATGATAGATCATATTTTAACGCTTTTAATTTTCTTTCCGGCATTGGCAGCAATGTTTGGGTTTGTGGTGGCTAAGAATAGTATGAGAGCATACGGTATTGCTGTAGCATTTATCGAATTTGTTCTCTCATTGTGGCTTTGGTATTCGTACGATCCGATGGTTTCGGGGATGCAGTTTATGGAATCGATGCCTCTTATTCCGGCATTTGGTATTAACTACCTTCTCGGAGTTGATGGGATTTCTCTTTTTATTATTATCCTTTCAACCTTTTTTACCTTGATCGGTATTGCATCGTTGACAGAAACACGTCGTTTAAAAGATTTGATTATCACGTTGTTGTTCCTTGAGATGACAATGGTGGGTGTTTTTGCTGCATTGGATGCGATTGTGTTTTATGTATTTTGGGAACTCTCTCTTGTTCCGATGTTGTACATCATTGGTGCATGGGGCGGACCGCTTCGTATTTATGCGTCGGTCAAGTTTTTCCTTTATACATTTACTGGTTCATTGATAATGTTGGTCGGTATGCTCTTTATGGCGTACTTCTATTACCAAGCGACAGGGCAATGGAGTTTCTCAATCTTAGAGTGGTACCGTTTGATTTTGCCAGAGAATTTTCAACTTTGGTTGTTTGCGGCATTCTTTTTTGGTTTCGCGATCAAAGTTCCGATGTTTCCGTTTCACACATGGCTCCCGTATGCGCATGGTCAAGCACCAACCATTGGTTCGGTGATTTTGGCGGCAATTTTGCTCAAAATGGGAACCTATGCATTTGTCCGTTTCTCATTGCCGTTGTTCCCGGATGCATCCGTGTTTTTCATGTTCCCGATCGCGATTATCGCGATTATCATGATTATCTATACGGCGATGGTAGCGTATGCCCAAGAAGATATTAAACAAGTCGTCGCGTACAGCTCGGTTTCTCACATGGGGGTTATTATCCTTGGAACTTTTGCATTAAATGTAGAAGGTGTCAGTGGTTCAGTTTTCTTGATGCTAGCGCATGGGGTCGTTTCAGGGGCATTATTCTTACTTGTAGGAGTGATCTATGACCGACGTCATACTAAACTAATAAGTGAGTTTGGCGGTCTTGCAACAATAATGCCGCGCTATGCGACGATTTTTGGGATCATGATGATGGCTTCAGTTGGTTTACCATTGACCATTAACTTTGTCGGAGAGTTTTTGAGCCTGCTTGGTTTTTACAAACAATCACATGCATTAACCTTGACTGCAGGAGTTGCCATTATTGTAGGGGCTATTTATATGCTTAGTGCGTATAAAAAAATGTTTTTTGGCACGGTTACCAATGAAGAGAATAAAAATCTTAAAGATTTAAATAAAACAGAACTTATAGGGCTTATACCACTAACTATTGTAGCAATTTGGTTAGGAATTTACCCTAAGCCAGTATTAGAACCGATTAATAATAGTGTAGAATCCGTTATTCAATTGATGCATGATAAAGCACAAAGCACTGAAGCTAAAGCACGTATCCCGAATCTTTCAAATGATAATGGGAAAATTTCTCTACAGGAGGCGCACTAATGTTGGAGCCAATTAATGTTTCTTTAGCGTCGCTTAATTTAGCGACTTTAGCTCCGATGTTGATTGCTATCGTCGGTGCAT
>NZ_JBAQPS010000003.1:0-3906 GCF_049305995.1 Sulfuricurvum sp. | reverse complement strand
TGATGATTTTGAGCACTATCAACACGCGTTACATCAATCCCTGATGACCCTTTTTCCGCTAAACGTCGTTCTTCGCATCACCCACCCGGTACGGGGTCAAATATGGATGGAGATCAACGCGAAACCTCAGACACAGAGTGATGGGATGACTTTATGGTACGGGATATGTATCGATAAAAGTGATTTTTATCAAATGCAAGAGGAATTAGTTATTCGTGAAAAACAATTCCGCACCCTCGTCGAGAGTCTACCCGATAATATTTTGCGCTATGACCGTGAGTGTCAAGCAATCTATGTATCTCCGGCAATAGAACGGATCGGCGGCAAAGATGCGGTTAACATGCTTATGGGTAAAACTCCTATGGAAGCCCATTTTTTAGAGGATGATACGCAAGCAATGATGTATCAAACTAAATTAAAGCATACCATCGAAACCGGCGAGAGAGATGAGATGGAACTCACTACTACCATGCATCATGGCAGCGATACGCAAATCCATCTTGTCCGATTTATCCCTGAGTTAGATACCAACGGTATGATATATGGAGCGTTAGCTATCGGTAGTGATATCACCGAACGTAAAGCGACAGAGAAAAAAATAGAGCATTTGGCTCATCACGATCCTCTCATCGGTTTACCGAATCGTTTTTTTGCCAAAAAACTTGCTGAAAATGCTATCCAAAAAGCTAAAGATAATAAGACGATGGTGGCATTGCTCTATATCGATTTGGATGGATTTAAAGCGATTAATGATACCTTGGGACATACTATCGGTGATTGTGTTCTTAGAATCGTGGCTGAACGGATTCGGGAATCTCTAGAAGAGAAAGATACCCTTTGTCGTCAGGGGGGAGATGAGTTTTTAGTATTGGTACCTAATGTTGTATCGCTCCAAGAAATAAAAAAAATATCACGTAAGATATTGGATATATTTGAATACGCTGTTGATGTTAAAGATCATCTTCTGACATCGAGTGCATCGATAGGTGTAGCGATTTATCCTGATCATGGGGACAACTATGATTCGCTCCTAAAAAATGCCGATATGGCAATGTATCAGGCTAAAAATAATGGTAAAAACAGTTACAGTTTTTACTCTCAACAGCTTAATCATTACATTATCGGTCAATTCAAACTCCAAAATGATATCAAATCCGCACTCAATCAGGGTGAATTCATTCTCCACTACCAACCTCAAATCGATCTTTCGACCCAACAGGTTATTGGAGCTGAAGCGTTAATCAGATGGAACCATCCTCAACTAGGACTTATCTCACCGATGAATTTCATCCCTATTGCTGAGAGTTCAGGGCTTATCGTCCCTATAGGTGAATGGGTTATCACTAGAGCATGTTTGCAAGCTGAGCGTTGGCATGCCAAAGGTCTTAATATCTCTGTAGCAGTTAACATCTCCTCTGTACAATTCAAACGGGGTAATCTTGAAAAAATCATAAAAGAGGTACTTTATGATACAGGTATCAACCCAAAATATTTTGAACTCGAACTAACGGAATCGATTTTGATACACGATACCGAAAAAACTCTCCAAACTGTCCGTAATTTAAAGGCTCTTGGAGTTCAGCTCTCTATCGATGATTTCGGTACCGGCTACTCTTCTTTAGCCTATCTGAAACGTTTTGCTGTGGATAAACTCAAAATAGATCAATCTTTTGTTCGTGATATTATCCAAGATCATGAAGATGCGATTATTGTTAAAACGATTATCCAGATGGCAAAGAATCTCAATCTAAAGACGATAGCAGAAGGTGTAGAGAGCCAAGAGATACTCTCTATTTTAGAACTTTTGGGTTGCGATGAGGTACAAGGATATTATTTCGCTAAGCCGATGGAAGCATTAGCGTTTGAAAATTATATTGATATATTTTAAATCATAAATAAACCAGTATAGTTTTTATTAGAAAGTTTTATAGTTCTTTTAACATTTCTTTTCATTATGTGACCAAAAAGTGACCAAAATCATGTAACTATTAGTCCAAAATGAATTATGGAGTACACAGTATGGCTAACAATGAAATTACCTTCGATGAACGACTGTTCATCGTATCCAAAACCGATCTAAAGGGTAAAATTACTTATGGAAATGAGCTGTTTATCGCTATGTCCGGTTTTAGCGAAGGAGAGCTTATCGATGCCCCTCATAATATCCTCCGTCATCCTGAGATGCCAAAGGTTATTTTTAAAGCGTTGTGGGATGCTATCCAATCCAAAAATGAGATTTTTGCTTATGTAAAAAACAAAACCAAAGGGAATGATTATTATTGGGTATTTGCCCATGTAACCCCATCGCTTGATGAACAGGGAAACATCATAGGATACCATTCTGTGCGTCGTAAACCGACACCAAAAGCATTAGAAACTATTAAGCCTCTCTACCAAAAACTTCATGCGGCTGAAATCAGCGGTGGAGTCACTGCATCACAAAAAATACTTACAACGTTACTGGAATCAGAAGGAGTCAGTTATGACGAATTTATCTTATCTTTCTAAGGCACAATACGCGAATATTGCTTCTCTTATCTTGTTTGTTATTATTATGGGAATTGAGATCATGACGATCGGTTTTCATTGGGTTCAGATACTTGTGTTAGCCAATTTCGGATTGGTTTGGCTCGTTTTGATGAACATTAAACATGCAAAAGAGAGCATTCGCAGTATTAGTCGCGTGATCAATCAAGCTAAAGAAGGACATTTGGAGAGCCGTATGGTTCGTATAGTCGATCATGCCGAAATCAAAGATCTATCCAACAGTGTCAACAACCTCCTCGATCAGTTGGAGATCTTTATGCGTGAAATCAGTGCCGGTATCGGTAAAGCGTCTCAAAACCAATTCTATCGTCATGTCATTCCAAAAGGGTTGTCAGGGTCATTCGGCTATAACTGCGAGTTGATTAACAAAGGGATAGCCGCGATGGAGGTTAGTTATTTCGTTGGTGAACGTGCAAAACTGATTGCCCAAATGACCGAAATCGGTCAGGGGACCAATGCCTATGTACAGATGCAAAACGACACTGCCGAAAATGTGAAACGTTTGAGTAATATCGTTGAACTTAGTACCCAAACTGCTCACCATTCGGCACAATCGGTAGAAGAGTTGGATACGATCAATGAAAGACTGAGTGTATTGATCGAACTGGTACAAATCTCTACTGATTCGATTAATACGTTAAAGGAAAAAACCACTGATATTAATTCGGTTTTATGTTTGATAAAAGATATCGCCGATCAAACCAATCTCCTCGCGCTTAATGCCGCTATCGAAGCGGCGCACGCCGGTGAGCACGGACGCGGTTTTGCCGTCGTTGCTGATGAAGTGCGTAAACTTGCAGAACGAACCCAAAAAGCGACCAGTGAGATCGGTATCTCTATCCAAACTCTCCAACAAGATGCCAGTGAGATACAGGGGAATGCAGAAAAAATGAACTATATCGCGAATGAATCGAGCAGTGTTATCGATACCTTTAGAGAAACATTGCACCAGTTTAATCGAGATGCTCAAAACACCGCTATTGATGCCAAAGACGTTGAAATCTCGACGTTTCTTGGATTAGGAAAAATGGATCATATCATTTTCAAAGGGAACCTCTATCAGACTCTCAGTAATTCGGGTAGAATCGATATAAAAGATATTCCAAACCATCATCAATGCCGTTTGGGGAAATGGTATGAGAGTGAAAAATCACATGAGCTTTTTGGAAATGCACCGTCGTATAAAGCATTTGATCGTCCGCATGAAGTGGTACATGAAAGTGCGCTTGCAACTTATGCGATATTTAATAATAATAAAAAAGATTGTCTCATTCACCATGCTGATGAGATAATCCAAAATTTCAAAAATATGGAAAAAGCAAGTCTTGAATTATTTGAGATTATGGATCGGATGTATGT
>NZ_JBAQPS010000002.1:0-5784 GCF_049305995.1 Sulfuricurvum sp. | reverse complement strand
GAGCGACAGGGGCATTTTATACGGCGTGTATGGCATTACTCAACCCCCTCGATGAGGTGATATTGTTCGAACCCTATTACGGCTATCACCGCTCCACCCTTACTTCGCTCGGTGCCGTACCGACGTTTGTTCGGCTCGAAGCTCCTGAGTGGAAACTAGATTTAGATGCACTCGAATCAGTAGTGACTCCGAAAACGAGAGTGATGGTGATCTGTAACCCCGCCAATCCGAGCGGCAAGGTGTATACTCGTGAAGAGTTGGAGCAAATCGGAGCTTTTGCTGAAAAACACGATCTGATCGTCTTTGCCGATGAGATGTACGAGCACTTTTTATACGGTGATGCAGTTCATATCACGGCGCTCAGTGTTCCGAGCCTCAAAGATCGATGTGTTGTACTGAGCGGATTTTCTAAAGTATTCAGTATCACCGGATGGCGGTTGGGATACGCTATTGCCCCCGTGAGCGTTATCGAAGCGATGGCGCAGCTCAACGATCTCATCTACGTCTGCGCCCCTGCACCATTACAGATCGGCGCGGCGGTCGGGTTGGAAGAACTAGGGGATGAGTATTACACCGAGCTTGCCCGCATCCACGAGCATAAACGCGATCTTTTCTGTGATGCACTTCGCGATGCGGGATTGATTCCGAGTGTCCCTGCGGGTGCCTATTACGTTATGACCGACGTAAGTAGTGTTATAGGAAATGATGATTTTGACAAAGCGATGGCAATTTTAGAAAAAACAGGGGTTGCATCGGTTCCTGGACGGGCGTTTTACCACGATGATGCGGGGAAAAATATGGTTCGCTTTTGCTATTCTAAACCGCTAGATGTACTCGAAGATGCGGCAGAGAGAATTCGAAAACTGCGCTAATACATTCACACAAGGTAAATTCTATGACAAAGTGGTTTATAGCTTTTATACTCTTTATAGGCGTTTTTATGACGACAAGAGAACTAATGGGCAACGGATATAGCTCTGGTGATTTTCAAGATTTTTACATTGGATTTAAAAATGATCTTCTTGAAGATATTGGAGTTACTACGGAGGTTTTAGGTCGTGATAATGATGGTATCAGAAGAAAGAATAGGATACTAGTTCTTGATTTATCCAACAATGAAAATTTTTCGACGGTACCATTTGCGGATTCAACTGCTTATTTTGATCTTACAGGTGATGGTTTTAAAGAAAAAACGAGCTGGATTTATGCCGTTGATGGAATTCTTGTATTGGATAAAAATCATAATGGTCAAATTGATGGAATAAATGAGGTATTTGGGAAAAATGCAGTTGGGGGGCTTGAAGAACTCCAAAAAATAGCTGATAGCAATCATGATGATATAATCAATAAAGATGATAAGCTTTATTCAAAGCTAATGATATGGCAAGATCGTTCTCAAGATGGCATAAGTCAACCTTCCGAACTGAAAACATTAGAGCAAGTGGGAGTTGAAAAAATTGAACTAAATGTACTCAATTTTAATGTTAAGGCTCCTTTTTTCCATAGATCAGGACGTTTTATTAAAAATGATGGAGATGAAGGGCTTGTGTATGAAGCTAGATTGATGTTTGATCCGCGAATTTCAATCATGGAAACATCAATGATTCCTAATTATACAGTTCATCATGAAACCGAAAAATTACCTAAACTTCGTGGTTATGGTACAGTTTTAAGAAGTGACATTGCATACAACGCGAATGAGTATCTTCGCAAACTTGCTTTTTCAATGTCAAAAAATATCATTGATTCAGAGCGTTCTTTTGATCAGTTTATTGAAGAATGGTCAGGTTTTAATGCGTTACTTAGATCCATTCAAAAAGAATATAAACTTAGTTCATTACCCATTGTTTCTGAAACTGATAAACAGATTTGGATTCTCGAAGCTTTCTCTGCGGCTGATGTGAACAAGCATATCATTGAACAAGAAATTAAGACGACCGCTAATGTGATGAAAACAGGGGGTAACCCAAATGTGCGGGCACTTTTTTATAGCAACGAAAATACTTATGTCGCACGACAATATAAAAACCTAAGAGATCGTTATAGTGCTTTCTTTACACTTCAATTATTTTATCCTAATGTTATGGACGGGGTAAGGTATGACTATAGTATTGATGAATTTGTAATTAAAGATTTGAAGAAATTTCATAAAAATGTTAGCAATTATTTTAACAGTTCAAAAGTGTCTATAGAATCCAAATTGTATTTGGCTAATAATATGCATACACTTCAAGGGACATTTCTCCATTTTAATGCATCTGAAATTACCAAGAATATTGTTGATGATGAGATGAAAAAAATTGTCAGCTCTGTTTATGATGGGAGTTTTACACCTGTCGTGTATAAAGCTTTTAATTGTGGGAATGGGAAAGGATATATGTTGTACAAACAAAAAGTTGATGGAATATACGTGAAAACCAAACCTTATAATATTAGTAATTCAAATAATCAGAAAGCTGATAATCAGTGTTTTACGAGTAGCTGGTTAAAAATAGAGACTCTGATGGTTCCATCAACTAAGTTGTCTGTAGCGAAATGAAATTTGATGCTTATGATATAATATTGAGAATTATGACAGAAGGAGGGATGAATGTTAAGTGTGCAAATTAATAATCCTGCGGTCGAAAATTTCTTTCACCATTCATCAGAGTCTATCGTGCAGTTCCTCGAAAAAGCAGTTGCTCATTTAGAAAAAAAACCTTCGTTTATCGTATTATCGATGGATGAAGCGCGTGCACGCGTAGAGAATGCGAGGACTTCAGATGATTATCTTTCTGAAGAGGAATACAAAAGCGATATGGAAGCCTTTTGGAAAACCGTGTAATTCGGATTGTTCGCAACCGAAAATTCACTATTCAATTTCAAAATATCCTCCGTTTTATTGCTCTCGATAAACGTTCCGCCGCAATTGATTTTCAACACGATCTTGACGCGAAATTCCACCTTTTAAAAACTCAGCCGATGATGGGAAGAATGTCTCTATATGCGGATGATGAGAATGTGCGTGATTTTATCCATAACGGATATACCATCGTTTATGAAATCAAAGAGGAACAAACGATTCGGATTTTGGAAATTTTCAAATGGCAAGATAAATGAAGATACAAATCTAACTATTCGGAATTTCCCAATAGTTGTCTGAGTTAGTTCCATTTTGGAACATACTGCTAAATTTGGAGTTTTCAACTATTTTCAAAATGGAAACAGTTCAAATAATTAAAAATACACAAGGAAATTAATATGTCTAAATTTGTAGGAGCTCACGTCTCCGCTTCGGGCGGTGTTTTTAACGCTCCCCTAAACGCAATGAAAATCGGGGCGAAAGCATTTGCCCTTTTTACCAAAAACCAAAAACAGTGGGCTGCGAAGCCTTTGGATGAGGAGACGATTGCTCTTTTTAGAGCCAATCTCGCAAAAAGCGGAATCCTCCCGAAACACATCCTCCCTCACGATTCGTATCTGATCAATCTCGGTCATCCCGAAGAGGATAAACGCCTCAAATCTCTCGAAGCGTTTATTGATGAGGTTCAACGCTGTAGCCAGCTGGGACTCGATAGATTGAACTTCCATCCGGGGAGCCATTTGAAGCAAATCAGCGAAGAGGAGTGCATCGATCGGATCGCTTCGAGCATGAATGAAACATTAAGTGTTACAAATGGTGTCACTTTAGTAATTGAAAATACGGCAGGTCAAGGAAGCAATTTGGGATGGAGATTTGAACACCTGAGTGCCATTATAGAGCGTATAAATGACAAATCCCGTGTCGGTGTTTGTATCGATACGTGCCATATGTTTACGGCAGGTTACGATATCCGAACCCGCGCGGCATATGACGCAACCTGGGCGGAGTTTGATACAATAGTGGGATTTAAGTACCTCAAAGGGATGCACATCAACGATTCCAAACCCGATCTGGGAAGCCATGTCGATAGACATGACTCACTTGGAAAAGGGAAAATAGGTCTCGATGCGTTCGGATTTATCATGAACGATCCGAGAATGGATGATATTCCGTTGGTACTTGAGACGATCGATGAGACGATTTGGGCTCAGGAGATTGAACTACTTTACTCACTACAGGAGAGATGATGCGATACATAGTATTACTGTCGGCTGCAGCAGCCGCAGCAATGGCTGGGGGATATAAAATCCCAGAGAGTTCGATCAATGGTACGGCTCTGAGTGCCGCGTATGTGGCTGCTTCACATGGAGCCGATGCGGCGTATTACAACCCTGCGGCGATGGTGTATAACGAAGATGCCAATCTGTTTGAAGCAGATATGACCTATATCGGGTTAAGTTCAATCGATTTTGACGGTACAAGTGATTATAGTTCAAAAAAAGAGAATTTTTTAGTTCCGACTCTCCATTTTGCTTCGAAAAAACTCGGGGACAACGGTGCACGTGTTGGATTGAGTGTTATCGTTCCGGCGGGTTTGTCTAAACGTTGGGATCATTCTACTCCTAAAGCAACGGCGGAAGAGTTTACCTTACAAACGGTAGAAGTGAATCCATCATTTGCAGTTCCATTAAGTGATACAGTGAGCTTTGGTGCTGGATTTCGGATTATTCACACAAGCGGCATTGTAAAAAGTTCAGCAGCTGTTTCACGTGATATGGAAGGAAGTGCAATCGATTATGGATATAACATTGCACTTTTATATAAACCTACTCAGGCATTAAATTTAGCGGCGACGTACCGGTCTAATATTGATTTGTCAGTAGAAGGAAATGCTAAACTCTATTCTGGTTCAACTTTGGCGTATAACGGTGATGTCAGCGTCAGTGTTCCGGTTCCTGCCGCATTAAATTTGGCCGCTTCCTATACTTTTGGTCATGGAACAACGGTTGAGGCAGTATTTGAACGTACAATGTGGTCAGCGTACGATTATCTCGATTTTAATTATCCTGTATCGATTGGCGGTTTGGCCCCTTATTTTGATGCTCCGGTACGCAAAAATTGGGAAAATACCAATACGTATCGTTTGGGGTTAACTCAAAAATACGATAAATGGACGGCGATGGCAGGGGTAGCGTATGATGAAACACCGGTACCGGAAGCGACGTTGGGCTATGAGCTTCCTGACTCGGATGCATGGATAGTTTCACTCGGAGGACGTTATCAGCTCAATGATCAGTGGAATATTGGCTTAGCCGGATTGGTTGATTTAAAACAATCTCGTGAAGTACACAATACCTCAATCAATGGTGAGTTTTCCAATGCTAGAGCTTACTTGGTTACTGCCGGAATTGAGTACCGCTTTTGATCCACTATCCGTATGAAAATTTTTATGCGATGCTCTCCGGTGTCGCACGAGAAAATCCATCCAAAAAAGTTATTTTTGTCGAAGATGAGAGTTATAGCTACAAACAATTTTTAGAGAGAGTGGATCAAACGGCTCGTGTATTGGAACTCATCGGTATCAATAAAGGGGATCGTATCGCTTTGATCGCTCCGAATGGGGTCGAGTTTGTCCAAAGTGTGTTTGCGATTAGCAAACTCGGTGCGGTTACGGTTCCGATCAACACGATACTCAAAAACGAAGAGTATCGCTATATCTTGAGTGATTGCGGCGCAAAAGTCTTGATCACATCCTCTAAGTTTCTCAAAGAGGTAACTGATTTATGCGATTCGGTAGAGACGATTACTCACACCATCTGGATCGATAAAGCACCAAAAGAGGATTCACAACATTTAGTATTGGATGAGATACTAAGCGATCACTTGCACACGCACAGTCCATCTCCCTCACAGTTGGATGATACGGCAGTTATTTTTTACAC
>NZ_JBAQPS010000001.1:0-2412 GCF_049305995.1 Sulfuricurvum sp. | reverse complement strand
AAAGGGGGTATAAAGCCCTTTTATTGCAAATTGCTATAAATAATTAACAAGAGAAAGTTTAGAAACTTTCGAAATATTAGAAAGTAAAGCCTGATAATTTAGGCTTAGTTGTTGTAATTTTAATTGCGATTCAGCAATATCCGTATCAATAACATCCGATTGGAGCGTTTTGGTACTGATAAGCAACATGTCTGTTCGATCCGTAGAGGCTTGTAATACTTGTGAATACGATCCTACTTCGGTTTGAAGACGACTAACATGATCGCTCAAATCATCCATTTTCTGAATAGCATTTTGAATACCTAAATTTCGTGGGTCATTACTATTTGTTCCATCTGAATATTTTTTTCCTTGTTCTACTGAACGGATTGTCTCTTCGATTTCAGTAAAAAAGTCAGTCTTTGGATCGCGCTTACTGATTGCGCTATTGGCATTAAAGGTAAGTGCAGAACCTATTGTTACAGAATAATCGGCAGAATTTGTATCATAGATAGAGAGACTAGCGCCGGTTATGGGGTTATTTTTGTCTTCAAAAACCACTTTTCCAGCATAATCGAGAGTGGTTGAAGATTGGATATTAGATGCTGTGATAGCGGCATCATAGGCTATATCGGTGTTGGCTGAGGGTAGATTTCCGCTCATAGCCATATTAACAACATCTAAAAGTTGCTGATACGTCATTTCATCGGCATCAACTGCACTTCGTGAGGTGCTGTTGGTGTTAAAGATACTAAAATTGGTTGTACCGCCATCTAAAGAAAAAGTTGAACCTGCAGTAGCAAAATCAATCTGTGCGGTAAACGCAGCTCCGCTAATATCGACACCTTCTATAATCAGCTGTTGAGCATCTAGCGTGCTAACTCCTGCTATATCCACCAACTTACTTTTAGAGGTAGCATAGTTATTGGTTGTTTTGTCGATCTGTGAAATACTGGAGAGGAGTTTTGCTCCATTTTGTGCAAAATTAGTGCGGTCGTAATTGATCCCTTCAATGGTATTGGAAACGCTGGATGGAGTGTCAAAGCCACTTTTGGTAAATTCTTTAATATATAGTCCAGGTGTAGTAATGGCAGCTGTTTCAAAATCGATAGTTCCTAATTGTAAATTATCAATATTTCCAACATTTGCTCCATATATGCTGTCTAATATATCTGCGGTATCTCCTGCATTAGTGTTATCAAAATCAACTGCACCCACCATATGAAAATCGAGTTTGCTTGATCCAGCTTGTTTATCTACAATTTCAATTTGTCCGTGAGCATTTAAAGATACATTAACTTGTGTAGAACCATATTCATTTTTGATTGCTGTGAGTAAATCATCTACACTAGCATTCATTGACAAGGAATCGATATGTGTTTTGAATGTTGTACCGTTACTTTTAGTCCCTTGAATGTAAAAATGTGGTGTAAAAGACGTAGTAGCATCTGCATCAGTATCCCCCATCAAATCACGTATTGTACTTTCAGCGGTAATGTAAATTTCTTGAGAATTATCACGTGAAAGAGTTGAATCTTGCATAATATCAGGATATAAATTATTTAAACTCATTTGTGGAACGTTAGCACTGATAGTACGATTGATTTTACTTTCATCACCTAAAAAAAGCTGAGATCCACTGATATTGTATTTTTGTTTGATTCCTGAACCTAGGAAAGCTTCTAAATTTTTATCATTTCCTTGATATGTTCCATCGGTTCCGATTGGTTTGACAGATGTGGCAGTCCCTGAAAAAAGGTATTGTCCTCCAATAGAGGTATTAGCTAAAGTCAGCAAGTGGTTTTGTAATCCTCTAAGCTCTTTGGCAATCGCTTGAATACTAGTATCCGAATGAGCATCATTGGCTGCGTTGACCATTTTAACTTTCATCGATTCGAGGGTTTTGACAATTGCTCCGATTGTTGTATCGGTTTGAGTTGACATTTTGTAAGCACTTTGAGCACTATTTTTAACTTGAGAGAGAGTGGTGATTTCATCATCTAGGCGGAGAGTATCAATAAAAATATTAGGATCTTCGTGTGCATATTGGATTTTTAAGCCTGATGCAATTTGTTTGTTGACATCAAATAACTGTTTATTTAATTTGTTGTTTTCACCATAAATATTATTGTAATACGATCCTGAAGTAACTCTCACCTCAAATCCTTTTGTGTAAGCTTATGCGTTATAAAGCAATAAAAGTTCCATACCCTATATATCGGCAAAATAGAAAAACGGATTAGTAAAACAACTTTTACGTATTTTTAAGCAAATGGTGTATATAATTCCACCTCTTAACAAGATATGCCAGTGTGGTGAAATGGTAGACACGCCGGATTCAAAATCCGGTATAGCAATATGTGGCGGTTCGAGTCCGCCCACTGGTACCACTTTTTTATTCAAAAAATTCCCTAAAATACGCACTTTGAAGCC